>CAXTNS010000223.1:944-9625 GCA_964245465.1 uncultured Thermoanaerobaculia bacterium | reverse complement strand
CCGCCGGCGCGGTGGGCAGCGCGCGCCCCGCCGTCAGCTTCCCGATCAGCGGCTGGTGGAACGACGGCCCGTTCACGCGCCGCTCCGTTCAGTTCGGCCAAACGTGAACGGCGCGGCGTGGCTGCTCGCGCTGTCGGGCGCGACCGTCCTCGTGGGCCGGACGCAAATCAGCCAGTTTTCCGCGGACAATCTCTTCCTTTCCGCCGCGGACATGACCCCCGACGGGCGCTGGATCGCGTTCACCAGCCATTTCCCCGACGTCGTTCCCGGCCAGCAGGAGGATGACCCCGGCAGCATCTTCACCGGGGACGTCTTCCTCTGGGACCGCCTGACCCGGAGCACCACCCTAGTCAGCCACTCGGCCGCCGGGCCGAACCGGACCGGAAACAGCTCCTCCTCCGTCCCCAGGATCAGCGACGACGGACGCTTCGTGGCGTTCGCGAGCGAGGCCACCAACCTCGTCGCCGGCCAGATCGACACCAACGACGATCCCGATCTCTTCCTGTATGACCGTACGACCGGCAGCACGGCCCTGGTGAGCCACGTCCAAGGCTCCCAGGTGATCGCCGGCTCCTTCGACCACTCCGAGCCGCGGAGCGACTTCGCCATGAGCGCCGACGGCCGGTTCATCGCCTTCGTCAACCGGTTGGGAGACGTGCACCAGCCCGGCCTGGACGTTGGCGTCTACCTGTACGACCGCACCCTGGGAACCCACGAACGGATCGTGCTCTCCGGCGGCGGGCTCGCCCTCAGCGGCGACGGCCGGTACATGACCCTCTTCAGCTCCTCGGAGCTGGTGCCCGGGATGCCTCCCCGCGACGACGCCCAGCTCTATCTGTACGACAGGATTTCGAAAGCCTTCTCGCTCGTGACCCGGTCGATCCAACAGAGCGGCGGCGCCAACGACAGGACCCTGGCCGCCGACCTCAGCGCCAACGGCCGGTATGTCGTCTTCCTGAGCGATGCCACGGACCTCGTTCCCGGACAGCCCGTCCCGACGGGTCCGTTCGACGGCCCCCTTTCGCGGAATCAGGTCTTCCTCTTTGACCGGGCCACCGGCGCCACGACCTGGGTCAGCCGTCCGAAACCCTCGTCGCCGACCGTCGGGTTTGGCGGGCTTCCCGTCCTGAGCGCCAGCGGCCGCCAGGTCGCATTCTCCAGCTCCATGGAGCTCGTGAAAGGGGACTTCAACCTCGCGGAGGACGTCTACCTGTTCAGCCTCGACCCTCCTCCCGCCACCGGCCCCATCCCGCTGCCGCCCTGCAGGGTCCTCGACACCCGGCGCCGGGCCGACCGTCCCGTGCTGACCTCGAACGTCCAGCGCACCGTCGCCGTCCGCGGCGTCTGCGGCGTGCCCGCCACGGCGAGGCAGGTGCAGGTCAACGTGACCGTCTTCAACCCCTCGGGCAAGGGCAACCTGCGGTTCTATCCCGGGCCCGTCACGGCGGCCCCGTCCGGCATTCTCCGCTTCGAGCGCGGCGCGACCCGCACCGAAACGTTCACGTTACCGCTCAGCACGAACGGGACGCTGACGGTCCTCCCCTTCGTGAGCGGCCGGGGCACGGTTCACGCGGCCGTGGAGGTGACCGGATATGCGAATTGATTTCCTTCGGACCGGTATTCTGGCCCTCCTCCTGTCCGCCGGTACGACCGCCGCGGACGCCGCTGCGGCGTGCCGGCCACGGCGAAGCAGGTGGTGGTCAAGGTGACCGTCTTCAATCCATCGGGCAAGGGCAACCTGCGGTTCTATCCCGGAGCGGTCACGGCGACCCCCTCGGGTATCCTCCGATTCGAACGCAACGCCACCCGAACCGAAACGTTCACATTGCCGCTCGGCACGAACGGGACGCTGACGGTCCTGCATTTCGTGGACTGCAATGGCACAGTGCACGCCGCAGTGGAAGTGAATGGATATTCTCAGTAACCAGAATCACTCAGGAGATCCCATGATCCGGAACGTTGGGAGGTTGGCTCTCACACTGTTGATGATCGCAACGATGACGAAGGCCCTCACGGCGCAGTCGGTGGAGCTGGTGTCCCGGGTGCATTCGAGCCAGATTTCGGACACCGGCGCCGCGAATCCCCCGGGCACGTCGAAATCCATCAGTGCCGACGGCCGGTACGTCGTGTTCGCCACCGCGGCTCCCAACCTGGTGCCGGACCAGCAGGATACGAATCAGACCTACGACCTCTTTCTCAAGGACCTGGTCGCGGACACCACGATTCTCGTGAGCCGCTCCAAGGGCTCGACGGTCAAGGCTGGGAACGGAGCCTCGGGGGGAGGAGTGATCAGCGCCGACGGCCGGTACGTTGCTTTCCTGACCGAGGCCACGGATCTTGTAGCAGGGCAGTCTGGCAACCCTCGCCCCGATCTGTTCTCCTCCTTCGACCTCCTTCTCTTCGACCGGGTGACCGGGACGACGTCGCTCGTTTTCTCGGACGGCGAGTGGGGCGCCTCGGAGCCTGCCCTCAGCTCCGATGGCCGATATCTCGCCTTCACCAGCGATGCCGAGAACCTCGTTCCAGGCCAACAGAGCGAAGATTCCGACAACGTTTTCCTGTACGACCGGATCGCCAAGACGTTCCGGCTGGTCAGCCACACGAGCCCCTCCGCCACTTCGCAAGGGGATTCCACCGCGCCGGCCATCAGCGCGGACGGGCGCGTCGTGGCGTTCAGGCGCGCGGATTTCTCGGTCAATCCTGCCGTGAACACCCTCCTCCTGTACGACCGCAGTACCGGAGCCGTGAGCCCGCTGGGGCCGGGGATACGGCCTGTCGTCAGCGCGGACGGACGATGGATCGCCCTTGCCAATTTCGGGTCCATCCAACTGTACGATCGCGTGACTCAAGAGCGGATCCAGGTGCTCGAATCGGGCTTCCGGTCGGAGCTCAGCCTCAGCGCCGATGGGCGGTATCTCGCGTTCCTCAGCGATGAAGACCACCTGGTCCCGGGTCAACAGGGCGACACGGTGAGCGGCCTGTTCCTGTTTGACCGGGCTTCCCGGAGCTTCACGCTGGTGAGCCGCCGCCCGGGCTCGGCCGTGGTCGCCGCGGCGGCGGCGAATCTTTCCATGAGCGGAGACGGGCGTTTGATCGCTTTTTCCAGCAGTGATCCCAACCTGGTTCCGGGCTCCAACGGCTCGGCCAACGTGTTCCTCTTCGAACGGACCTCCGGCAAGACGACCCTGGTGAGCCATGCGCCCGCCTCCCCGTCGGCTCCGGGGAATGCCTCGTCCTCCGGCCCCCTGGTCAATGCCAACGGTACCCGCGTCGTCTTCGTCAGCAGAGCCGACAACCTCCAGGAGGACCTCGCGGATTTCAACCTGGGAGAAGACGTCTTTGTCTATACCCTCTCGTCCGGAGCCATTTTCGCGTTGACGAGCCGCGATCCCGAGCTGCCGTCGCTCTCGCCGTTCAGTTACAGCAAGGCCGGGGCCCTGAGCTTGGACGGCCGCTGGGTGGCCTTCGAGAGCGCGTCCCGAAGGGTGGTGGCCGGCCAGGACGCGAGCTCCCTTTACGGCGTGTTCCTCTACGACCGGACGACCCGGGCCGTAACCCTGGTGAGCCGGTCGAGCGGCTCGGCCACCCGCACCGGGAACCAGCCTTCAGAAGGTCCGGTGATCAACGCGGACGGCAGGTACGTCGTCTTTCGCAGCGACTCGACGGACATCGCCCCTGGGCCCAGCGGTACGAACCTTTTCCTCTTCGATCGAGTGACTGGCAGCAACGTGGCGATTGGAAATTACAGCGGCACGCCGGAACCCCAGATCGACCGGCATTCCGCCATCACGATCAGCGCGGACGGCCGTTGGGTGGCCTACACCACCAGCAAGAGCGACGTGATTCCTGGGCAACAAGAGCCGGGCAGCTTCGGGACCTACGACGTCTTTCTGTGGGACCGCGATACTCGGACGACAGTCCTCGTCAGCCGTTCAAGCTCCGGAGCCCTGGCAGCCGGAAACGACCACTCCTTCCAGCCGCGGATGAGCGCCGATGGACGGTTCATCGCCTTCACCAGCTATGCCACCGACCTGGTGCCCGGTCAGACAGGCAGCCCCGGCAGCCGTACGCCCGGCCTGTTCCTCTATGACCGGACGACCGGCGGCACGACTCACGTGAGCAGCGCTACCGGGGATACCGCGATGAGCGCCGACGGGCGGGTCATCGCCTTCTGCAGCACGGGTGCAGGCGGCTCGGAGCTCCGGCTCTACGACAGGACCCTCGGGACTCATCAATTGATCGCTTCTCCGGGGGGCTCGCCTGCCATCAGCGGCGATGGCAGATATGTTGCCTTCGTAACCGATCAGCCCGGCGACCTTCTTTTGTTTCAGGTGTATGTCTACGACAGGATTACGCAAAGCTTCACCCTCGTCACGAAGTCCAACCTGCAGAACGGCCAGCCCAGCAACGGCACCCACTCCTCCCCGGTGCTCAGCGCCAACGGGCGGTACCTCGCGTTCGCGAGCAATGGCGAAGATCTGGTTCCCGGACAGATTTCCACGCCGCGGCCTGAGGATCCGAACAATTACGACATCTTCCTCTTCGACCGGGTCGCGGGCACCACAGTCCTGGTCAACCGCATGACCGGCTCGCCCGTGACGGCGACAGGCAGGATCGAAGATCCTTTCTTCCTCAGCGCCAGCGGCCGGCAGGTCGCCTTCACCAGCCCCCTGGACCTTCCGTCGGATGGCGACTTCAATCTTCAGGCGGACGCCTTCCTCTTCAGCCTCGATCCCGCGGGCCCCGTCCCTCTCCCCACCTGTACGCTCCTCGACACCCGGCGCCGGGCTGACCGCCCCGTGCTCACCTCGAACGTCCAGCGTACCGTCACCGTCCGCGGCGCCTGCGGCGTGCCGGCCACGGCGAAGCAGGTGTTGGTCAAGGTGACCGTCTTCAATCCCTCGGGCAAGGGCAATCTGCGGTTCTATCCTGGAGCCGTCACGGCGACCCCGTCCGGCATCCTTCGGTTCGAACGCAACGCCACCCGCACCGAAACGTTTACGTTACCGCTTAGCTCGAACGGGACGCTGACGATCCTGCCCTTCGTGGCGGGCAAGGGAACGGTCCACGTGGCGGTGGAAGTGAACGGTTATTTCAATAATTAGGAGATCCCATGATCTGTAATCCCGGGAGGTTCGCGCTCACGCTGTTGATGATCGGAACGATGACGGGCGCCGTCTCCCCGCAGACCCCGCAGACCCCGCAGACAGTGGAGCTGGCCTCCCGGAGGTCTCCGAGCCAGGCTTCGGATATCGCCGCGGGCCGCAGCCGGGCCATCTCGGTGAGCGCGGACGGCCGCTACGTCCTCTTCCAGAGCGCGGCCCCCAACGTCGTCGCGGGCCAGGTGGACGTCAACGACGGCGCCAGCATCTTCGACGACGACAGCTACGACGTCTTCCTTCATGACCGCGTCACGAAATCCACCGTCCTGGTGAGCCGGTCGGCCGTCTCTCCGGTGACCACCGGGAACCGCGCCTCCATCGCGTCGCAGTCCTACCCCGAGCCCCGGCTGAGCGCGGACGGCCGCTACGCGCTTTTCGTCAGCAGTGCGACCGACCTGGTGCCTGGACAGACCAACCTGAACGGGCAAGGACGGGACATCTTCCTCTTCGATCGCGTCACGGGAACCACGACGCTCGTCAGCCACAGCACCGCGTCTCCCACGACCACGGGCAACGACGGCTGTGCCCACGACTTGGCCATCAGCGCGGATGGACGGTATGTTGCTTTTCTATCCGCCGACACGGATCTCGTGCCCGGCCAGATCGACGACAACCAGGACTACGATGTCTTCCTGTACGACCGCGTCACGGACAGCACTCGCCTCGTCTCCCACGCCGCGGGCTCCCCAACGACCGCCGCGTCGCGAGTCAACGGTCCGATCCAGTCCCTCGGGTTCGGCCTGAGCGGCAACGGCCGGTACGTCGTCTTCGAGAGCCGGGCCTCTAATCTCGTAGCGGGCCTGACCACCCGCGGCGAGAACAACGTCCTCCTTTTCGACCGGGTGTCCGGGACCAACACGCTCATCCAATCGGATTTGAACGGGGAGGACGGCTCTCCCGCGATCAGCGCCGACGGACGGTATGTCGCCTTCGAAAGGGCTGATGGGATCTACCTGTTCGACCGGGATTCCGCCGCCGCGGCGAAACGCGTGACGCCCCGGGCCGAAAACTCGGAAATGAGCGCGGATGGCCGGTTCATCGCCTTCAGCAGCTCCCTGACCAACGTGATCCCGAGACAGGTCGACTCCAACGGGAGCTCGGACATCTTCCTCTACGACCGGGTCTCCGGGACGACGACGCTGGTCACCCGCGGTCGCAACGCCAACACCACGGCGGACCAGGGGACGTCGTCCTCCCGGATTTCGCTGAGCGCGGACGGCAACCGGGTCGCCTTCTACAGCACCGCCACCAACATGATCCCGGGACTGATCCATACCGCCGCGGTGAGCAACGTCTTCATCTTCGAGCGGAGCACGGGGACCATGACGCTGGCCAGCCGGTCTCCCAGATCTCCCCTGCGGCCGGGAAATGCCGGCTCGTCCAATCCCTTTATCAGCGCGGATGGAAGGTCCGTCGCGTTCGAGAGCGCGGCGACGGATTTCGAAGCCGGGGATCTGAACACCTCCCAGGACGTCTACGTCTACGGCCCGAGAGTCTCCGCCATGCCCGCCTGCACGCTCCTCGACACCCGGCGCCGCGCCGACCGCCCCGTGCTCACCTCCAACGTCCAGCGCAGCGTCGCCGTCCGCGGCGCCTGCGGCGTGCCGGCCACGGCGAAGCAGGTGGAGGTGAAGGTGACCGTGTTCAATCCCTCGGGCAAGGGCAACCTGCGGTTCTATCCCGGAGCGGTGACAGTGACAGCGGCGCCGTCCGGCATCCTCCGCTTCGAGCGCAACGCGACCCGCACGGAGACCTTCACCCTGCCGCTCAGCCCGAACGGAACGCTGACGATCCTCCCCTTCGTGGCGGGCAAGGGGACGGTGCACGGTGCGGTCGAGGTGACCGGGTACGCCGATTAGGTTCCTGCCGGAAGGATGCCAGGCACTTCCTTATGGAGAATCTTTATGGTGTAATGGCATTCGCCGAAGACAAGGAGGGTCCGCAATGCCCGAAGGTCGCAGCAGCAACCGCAGGAGTGCCTGGACGTTTCTTCTGATGTTGGCGGTCCCCGGCCTCGCCGGCGCCGCCACCGTGGAGCTGATCTCCGGGACCGGCGAGACCGGCAATCCCGTCCCCGACTCCTTCGGCACGAGCCGGCAGCCGGCCTTGAGCGCCGACGGCCGCTACGTGGCGTTCCTGAGCACCGCGGCGAACCTCGTGCCCGGGCAGGTGGACGACAACGACCTTGCCGACGTCTTCCTGCACGACCGGCTCCTGGGGACCACCACCCTGGTCTCCCACGCCGCCGGCCTGCCGGAGCGGGCCGCCAGTCCCGGGGACTACGATTCCGTGGACATCAGCTCCGACGGCCGCTACGTGGCGTTCAGCGGTCCGGCCACGAACCTCGCGCCGGGAGCCGGTGACAACAGAAGCCTCTCCGACGTGTTCCTCTGGGACCGGGTCACGGGGGCCACCACCCTGGTCTCTCACGCGGCCGGCGCGCCGAATACGGCGGCGAACGGGATTTCCTCCGGGGTCCACATCAGCGCGGACGGCAACTTCCTGGTCTTCTCCAGCAGCGCGAACAACCTCGTGCCCGGCCAGTTCGAGCCCCTGCCCAATGTGCAGACGCGGGACGTGTTCCTCTGGAGCCGCGCCTCGGACACGGCCACCCTGTTGAGCCGCCAGAGCGGCACCACGGCTACCGCGGCCAACCAGTCGTCGATTGCCACGGCCATCAGCGCGGATGGCGGCGTCGTGGTCTTCACGACCTTCGCGACCGACCTCCTCTCGAACGTCGTAGACGTCAACTCGGACGCCGACGTCTACGCCTGGCAGCGCTCCACGAACACCCTCAAGCTGGTCAGCCGGTACGCCAGCGCACCGAACGGGGCGGCCGGCGCCGCGCACGATTTCGTCGCCGTCAGCTCCGACGGCCGGTTCGTGGCCTTCGCCAGCACTTCCGAATTCCTCATTCCCATCCAGGGGCCCAGCGACGTTCCCACCCTCAACGCGTTCCTCTACGACCGGGTCACGGACGAGATGCGGCTCGCGAGCCACACGGTCAACCCGCTGCCCACGGGCGGCGGCATCTTCGGCGGCCTCGCGATGAGCGCCAACGGCCGGTACGTGGCGTTCTCCAGCTTCGCCCCGGACCTCGTACCGGGCCAGGTGGACCCGTACCAGAAGCTGGACGTCTTCGTCTACGACCGCGTCACGGGCCTCGTCGCACTCGCCAGCCACAACCATGACTCGGTCACCACGGCGGGCTCGCCGGGAGCCTCCGCCACCCTGGGCATCGACGCCCAAGCGAGCTTCAGCGCGGACGGCCGTTTCCTGGCCTTCAACAGCCTCGCCGTGGACCTGATCGCCGGGCAGGCCGACCGGCCGGACACGGCCGACGTCTTCCTCTACGACCAGACCACACGGAACGTGACCCTGGTGAGCCGCACCCGCGCCTCGGCCTCGGCCGCTGGAAACGGGCCGTCGTTCTCCGCCGTCCTCAGCGCGGACGGCGGTGTGGCCGCCTTCCTCAGCCGGGCCACCGACCTGGGCGAGGGGCAGGCCGATCCCTACGGC
>CAXTNS010000223.1:419-934 GCA_964245465.1 uncultured Thermoanaerobaculia bacterium | reverse complement strand
CTACCAGCGGACCTCGGGCGAGATCACCAGCCCCTCGCGCCGCGACCCGCGCCTGCCGCCTCCCCTCACGTCCCCGTATCCGAGCCTCCTCGGCGGCCTCTCGGCGGACGGCCGGTCCGTGGTCTTCGAGAGTCTGGGCGATCTCTTCATCAGGGACACCGTGGCGGACACCACCCTCCTTTTGAGCCCGCCGCTTCTCTCACCCGACCCGAGGGCGTTCAGCCGGGACCCGGCCCTCAGCGCCGATGGGCGGTTCGCCGCCTTCCTCTCGAGTCTCCCCGGCGCGGGGTCCACCGAGAGGCTCTACCTGTACGACCGCACGGCCGGCACGTACATCATCGTCAATCACGCGCCCGGACTGGCCACGCAGGCCGACGGCTTCCCCTCCCGCTTCGCCCTCAGCGCCGACGCCCGCTACGTGGCTTATCAGTGCTCGTTGTGCGGCCTGGTGCCCGGACATACGCCCCCCGCGGGCAGCTTCTTCCCGGAGATCTTCCTCTACGACCGCCTCTCCG
>CAXTNS010000223.1:0-409 GCA_964245465.1 uncultured Thermoanaerobaculia bacterium | reverse complement strand
CGCGAACACGAGCCAGCCCGCGCTCCTGGCCGACGGCGCGTCGTCCAGCCCGTCGATCAGCGCCGACGGCCGCTACGTGGTCTACCGGAGCTTCGCCGCGAATCTCCTCGCCAGCCAGATCGACGACTCCCACACCGAGGACCTCTTCGTCTTCGACCGCGTGACGGGGTCGACCTCGCTCGTCACTTCCGTGCCGGGCTCGCCCAATACGGCCGCGGGCGTCTCGGGAATCTCGTTCCAGAGCCCGGCGGACCTGAGCGCGGACGGCCGTTTCATCGCGTTCGAGAGCGCGCTGACCAACCTCGTGCCCGGGCAGGTGGACGCCAACGCGGGCGCCGACGTCTTCCTCCACGACCAGGCGATGCGCACCACGGTCCTGGTGAGCCATGCGGCCTCGTCCCCGCTCCCC
>CAXTNS010000222.1:0-9647 GCA_964245465.1 uncultured Thermoanaerobaculia bacterium | reverse complement strand
GTGATGGTGTAAGTGGTGCTGCCTCCCGGAGTGACCGTCGTGACGCCGTCGGTCTTGGTGATCGACAAGTCGGCCACCAGTTCGTCCGCGCCGATGGTCGGCGCGGTGGCCGACCGTGGCTCGTTGTCGAAATCGACCGTCACGCCGGCTATCGGAGTGCCGGCCGCGATCAGCGGGCTCGTCGGCTGGATGTGCAGATCGGTCGCCGAAACGAACAGAGGATCGACCTGGAGCGAGTTGGCGTCGTCGGAGACCGCCGCGCTCCAGGCCGCCACGGTGGCGTAGTCGGTGCCGGCCCCCGCGGCGAGCGAGCCGCTGCGGAAGAACCCGGCGTTGGCGCCGCTGGCGAAGAAATCGTTGTAGTTGGAATCGAGGTTGGCGAAGGTGGTCGTCGCCATGCCGATCGCATAGCTCTTGGCGTTGGCGCCGCCGCCCGAGGCCGTCTGGGTGGTGTAGAGCGCGTTGTCCTTCACCTCCACGGCCGGGTCGCTGCCGGAGATCGCGAGGGCAAAGCTCGGGGTCTGCGTCGCAACCGCGCCGCGGTCTCCGGTCATCGCCACCGAGTTGTAGAGGACGCGGGTGCTCGCGCCTGTCACGCCGGCGACGAAGATGCCCGCCACGAGGTCGGGCGAGGTCGCCGGCGAGATGACGCCCGAGATCATGTTGTTGACCCCCACGTTCGCGCCGCCCGGCGAGCCGGCCACGGCGATGCCGGCGGCGGAGAAGCCGACGGTGCTCTGGCTGTTCACGCCGTTGATCCGGTTGCGCGAGACGAACGCGTTGGTGACGCCGCCCGCGGTGGTCAAGGTGTTGTCGATCCCTTGCGTTCCGACACCGATCGCAACGCCGTCAGCGCTCTCGTTGGTGTCGAGCCCGCCGACGCTGTTCTCGGTGATCTGGATGCCGTTTTCGTTGAAGACCACGATGCCGACCCGGCGCACACGGTCGGCGCCGGTGGCCGACAGGTCGTTCATCGTGATGACGCTCCCGGTATTGGGGTTCGCCGCGTTCTGGCCCGAGGAGTAGATCCCGTAGATGACACGCTTGACCGTGCAGTTCTCGATCCGGTTGTTGTCGTTGTCGGTGCCGGCCGTCCCGGGAGTGTTGCCGCCGAGCGCGATGCCGGCGAGCGTCGTCGTCGGATCCTGCCCGAGCACGTTCAGGTTCTTGAGCGTGTCGTTCTGGGCGCCCGCTGCGCCGCTCTGGATCGCGATCACCACGGCGGAAGTACCGGTGTTGGTGTTCTGGATCGTCAACTCACGCAGCGCGGCGGTGCCGCCCACGGCGAGGATGCCGGCCGGAGCATCGGTGAAAGTGGCCGCGGTCGAGCCGTCGAACCGCACGCGGTCGGCGCCGTTCAACCGGATCAGCGCGCCGGCGTTGGAGCCCGAAATCGTGCGCGGCCCGCCGCTCGGCCGGAGCAGCAGGGTGTAGCCGCCAACGCCGTCCTCCGCAAACTGGTTGAGAGCGTGCGTGCCGGTCTCCGCCAACAGATCGCTCGTAATGTTGATGATCAAGTTGCCGGTGAGCACGCCCGCGTTGATGGCCTCGAAGATGCCCCCGGGATTGGTGAGCGACGTATAGGTCTGGCCGGTGCCGACGTCGATGGGCCCGGAGAAGGGTGCGACGATCGTGTACGTGTTCGGCGTGGCGGGTGGCGTGGTGACGGTGTTGACGTCCGTGGCCACGGCACCGGCCGGGTTCGAGCCGATGTTGCCGGCCGTATCCTGCGCGATCACGAAGTAGGAGATCACGTCGCCCGTCGTCACGCCGCCCAGGTCGGCGTTGTTGATCGTGCAATTCCACGTGCCGTTCTGGGTCGTGCCGCTAACCACGATGCAAGCCTGCGAGAAGTAGGTCCCGGCATTCTTGCGGTAGTAGATGCGCGGCGCGAGGCCTCCCGTCGCAACGCCCGTGCTGTCGGTGATGGTCACGCTCAAGGTGCGGTTGGTGGTGAGCGACGTGTTGGCAAACGGCGTGTAGGTGATCACGGGCGCCGAAAGGTCCACGCCGACGAAGTTGCCGGCGTCCGCGCCGATGTCGACCGGGGTCAGGGCGCTGCGGGTCTGCCCGTCGAAGTCATCGATCACGCCCACGTCCGCGCCGTTGCCTTCCGCCACCGTCGGGTTGGTCGGATGCAGATGGAGATCGGGGATGGCGTTCGTGGGGTCGACGTACTGCGGATTGCTCTCGAAGCTGGCGGAGTCCTGGCCGACCGCGGCTTTCCACGCGGCCAGGTTGGGGACGTCCAGGGAATTGAAGAAGCCGAAGACCCCGCCGGTGCCGTTGACGAAATACAGATTGTTGTTGATCGTCAATCCGGCCGGGTTCGGAGCCGTGCCGTTGATCTTGATGGCGTAGTTCTTGCCCGTCGCGCCGCTGTTGCTGCGGGCGTTGAAAAAGATGTTGTCCCGGAAGCTCCGGGTATTGGTCGTCTGGGTGCTGTTGAAGGCGTAGGACGCACCGGTGCCGCTGGTCGGACTGCCGCCGATGTAGACGCTGTTGTGAAAGAAACTGTCCGTGCCGAGAGCTTCATTGATGCCATTGATGCCAGTGGTGCCCGCGTTGGTCGCGGCCGCACCCAGGGCATTGGCGATACCGGCACCGATCGCGATCATGTTGTTGCGATAGATGGTGGTGCCGCCGCCGACGCGGATGCCGTTGACTTCGGCGGCCGTGCTGTTCGTCGCGGCGATAAGGCCGTAGATGCGGTTGCGCTCTACGACGTTCGCCGTCGCGCCGGTGAATTGAATGCCCGTGACCACGGAAGCCGCGGTCGTGTTCGTATTGGTCAGGCCCGAGATGGTGTTTTGCGAGAGCGTGTGATTCGGCGTCGCCGTCGTGATGCTGATGCCGATCACCGACGCCCCGGTCGTCGTGCCGGTGCCGATGTTGGTCGTCAGATTTCTGATGTTGTTCGACGTGAGGAGAGCCGGCGCGTTGGAGGTAAACATGCCGACCACTTGCGAAGCCGTTCCCGTGGCAGCCAGTTGAATCGAATTCGCCACCGTCCCGCCGACCAGGTTCGAAGTCGCCGACCAAGTGGTGGTGCTGGCGGTAAAGGCCCTCATGCCAAATACCAGGAACGTGCCCGAGGCCCCGAGGTTGGTGACCGAGATGCCGCCGATGTTGTTGTTGTTCGAGGTCCAGGCGTTGGAGCTGAAATTATAGATGCCGTAGACGTCGGTCGCCGCGGTGGTCGTCGTAGAAAAGGTCAATGAGCCTGTAACGGATTGGCTTCCGATCGTATTGCCGTTGGTGATGCCATTGCCTTCTTGAAAGAGAATGCCCGTGAAAGGGCTGGCCGTGCTGGTTCCAGACCCCGTGACGCCTGTCATGCTGACGGCCGCTACGGTGTTGTTGTTGACATTCGTCGTCGTTCCGGTCGAAATTCCGTTGAACAGGATTCCAATGAACTTCGCTCCGGTTCCCGCTCCGGTCAAGGTATAGGTGCCGGTTTGGGTGTTCGAGGCAAAGCCGATCGTGTTGCCGGTGATGGTGAAGCCTTGGGCGCCGGACGTCGCCGTAGTGGGGCGAATGTCGATGGCCACGTGGAGCGAGCCCGTGGTCCAGGTGCGCGTTCCGGTTTGATAGAACCTGTTGTTGCTGATCGTCCAGGTGTTGCACCCGCCGTTCGTCGCCACCCCGGAGCTGGTGACCGCCGCGCCGAAGTAGTCGAAGATGGTGTTGTTGGTGATGACGATGCCACTGTTGCCGATCGCCGTCGTCGTGGTGGAGCCGTTGCCCAGGATCGCCTTGGTCGGCAGGTTGGCGCCCGCGGGACCGATGTTGTTGTTCGAGATCGTATTGTTGTCGTTGCCGTTCGCCGTCACGGCGTCGGTGCTGAAGAAGAGGGTCGCGCCATTGGTGGCGACCGATGCCGTAGCCGAGCCCTGAAGGTTCGAATTGGTGATCACGTTGTTCGTCGCGCCGCTGATGAACCGGACCGTCGACGTGCCCGAAGTCGCCGAGGCGGTCGTATTGGAGATCGTCAGCGAATTGCCGCCGGTGTTCAAACCGTCGATCGTGACGTTGTCGGCACCGTTCAAATCGATCATGGGATTGCCGGCCGTCGTCGTGCCGGAGATCGTCCGCGCCGCGCCGCCCGCCGGAGCGATCGTAATGGCGGTATACGAGGCCGCCCCCGAGCCGCTGGCGTTCAGGGTGGCCGTCGCCGTTCCTTCCGTGGTGTTGCCGCAGACGTCGATGACGATGGCACCCGTGTGCACGCCGTTGTTGATGGCGGTGAAGGCGGCGGCCAGCGTGGCATACCCGGTCGGCTGGGTTCCGCTGCCACCGGTTCCTTCCACCTCGATCACGCCTCCGGGGAGGCTCTCGCAGCTTCCGGCCAGGGGCTGGACCTGCCGCCGCGGGGCGGCGGACGCGGGTGTGGTCATGGCGGTGAAGGACCCCACCGCGAGAAGGGCCGTCAGGACGGCGAGGCGAGCACGGCTGCTCTTGAGGATGAGATGAGCGCTCATTTCAGGACCTTTCTCGTGTCGCCGTCGCGACGAACCAGGGTTGACCAGTGACGGCGCGGAAGCCAATTGAACTGGGGACGCCAAAGCGTACACCATGCCGCCCCGATTGAGAAGAGCCCTGGCGGAGAAGCCCGGAGAAACCGTCCCGGCGTCCCCCTGCCTGGGACGACCCAGGACGTGGGAGACCACCTTCCGGCAGACCAGCACGATCTATCTCCCCGAGGGCCGGAAGCCCACGCCGTGGGGGGAGCGAGGTGGGACCGTGCGGCCCGGGCGTGCACGACCTCGACTCCGCGATGCAGGTGGACGGCTTCACGCTCCCCGACAAGTAGGGAAACCCGGTCCGCTATCAGATCCTCATGAACGAGCCCGCATTTGACTATATTCTGGATCGTGATCTCTACAGCGGCGTCCAGACGGCCTACACCGAGCCGGGCTTCCTGGGAGACCGGACGCCGTCGCTCCTCGCCAACTCCACCATGGGATAGAACCGATTGTAGGAGGCTTCATCAAAAGCGTAAGCCGCCCCTCGACTGGCACCTATTCTGCGGGGCACCGGTGCCACGGAAGATAGGGATCCAACGCGAACCTCCTGGACCGCTCCCTTTTCTTGGAGGAAAAATCCTGAACCCATTGGGTCGGCGGACGCAACCCAGTAGAAAAAGCGCCGAACTGCTGGGTCGCTCCGTTTTTATGCTGGAAAAAATCCTGAACCCATTAGGCGGCGGGCGCGACCTGATAGAAAAAACTGCGGACCCATTAGGAAAATCCGCCAACCTGGTAGAAAAATTCACGGACCTGGTAGAAAAACCCTCCGACCTATTGGGTCAGTCCATTTTTCTGACTTGAAAACGTCCCCACCCAGGGTCCGAAGGACGCGACCTGGCAGAAAACCGCGAATCCATTGGATCGCTACTTTTTCCTGGGGTAAAACCTGCGCACCCACTGGACTGCCGGCACGACCCAGCCAAAACCGCCCTCAACACAGCTAACAACCATCATGATCGACGTGGACCGGACGCGCTCCCAGCCCCGTGTCACGTTCCGTTCCCCTGAATCGTCTTCCCTCCGACGAGATGGAGGAAAGACCCATGACACGCCAGAACCAACACAAAGTCCTGATCCTCGGCGGGGGCTACGCGGGCATGATGGCCGCGGTCCGTGTATCCCGATCCCACGCCGACGTGACCTTGATCGACGCCCGGCCGTCCTTCTTCCAGCGCATCCGCTTTCACGAGATGCTGGCGGGTGGATCGCCCAAGACTCTCGACTACGCGCCCCTGCTCGCCCGGCGCGGCGTCCGCTTCGTCCAGGCCCGGGCAGAGAGCCTGGAGCCGGGGCGGCAGCGGGTCGTGGCGAGGGATGGGAGCGGTACCCGCGTCGAGCTTGGCTACGACACCCTGATCTTTGCCCTGGGGAGCACCACGGCGCCCAGCGTGCCCGGAGCGGCCGAGCATGCCGTGCGGCTGGACGATCCCGCCGCCATCCACGAGGCCGCGGCGCGGATTCGCTCCCTGGTGGATGGAGGGGGCCGGATCCTCATCGTCGGCGGAGGACTGACGGGGATCGAGACCGCGACCGAGCTGGCCGAGCGCTATTCCGGTCTCCGTGTCACCCTGGCGACCCGCGGCCGGGTGGGGGAGGACTACTCCGGGGCGGGGAGCGCTCACCTGCGGGGCCGTCTCACGGGCTCCGGCGTCTCGATCCTGGACGACGCCGGGATCGTGGGACTGGAGCTGGGCCGGGCGCTCGTGGCGGATGGGAGCGCCGTGCCCTTCGACCTCTGCGTCTGGACGGGCGGCTTCGAGGCCCCGGCCCTGGCGCGGGAGGCGGGCCTCGCGGTGGACCGCTCCGGGCGCATCCTGGTCGATCCGGCCCTGCGCTCCACGAGCCACCCGGACGTCTTCGGGGCGGGAGACGCCGCCGTGGCCACGTTCGCCGGCGGCCAGGTCCTCCGCATGGGCTGCGTGAGCGCCATGCCTCTGGGCGCCCACGCCGGAGACAACGTCCGCCGGCTGATTCGTGGCGAGGAGCTGAGGCCCTTCGAATTCGGATTCCAGATCCGTTGCATCAGCCTGGGCCGCAAGGACGGGCTCGTCCAGCTCGTGGAGCCGGACGACACCCCGCGCCCCAAGGTCTGGACGCGCCGCCCGGCCGTCCTCGTCAAGGAGCTGATCTGCCGCATGACCTACGGGGTGGTCAAGAACGAGCTGCGCATGGGGCTCTCCCTCTACCGCTGGCCGGGATCGGGCCGGATGGCGATGGTACAGTCCCCCGCCAGGAGAGCCGAGGCCCGGAGCCAGGGATGAGCGAAGCCTTGAGGAACCCCACCGATCCGCTGGCCGCGTTCGAGCGCGAGCGCGGCCGGCTCTTCGGCATCGCCTACCGCATGCTCGGCTCCGTGGCCGAGGCCGAGGACGTGCTCCAGGACGCGTGGCTGCGCTGGCAGGCCGTCCATCATGCGGAAGTCGAGAACCCCTCGGCCTACCTCGTGCGCCTCGTCACGCGCCTCGCCATCGACACCCTGGGCGCCGCCCGCAACCGCCTCACCGACTACGTCGGTCCCTGGCTCCCCGAGCCTCTGGTGAGATCCGGCAAGGACGAAGATCCCGCCGCCCTTCAGGAGCTGGCGGACGACCTCTCGACCGCCTTCCTTCTCCTGCTCGAACGGCTCACCCCCATGGAGCGCGCCGTCTTCCTGCTCCGCGAGTCCTTCGACTTCAACTACCGGGAGATCGCCGAGGTCGTCGGCAAGACCGAGGAGAACTGCCGCCAGATCGACCGCCGGGCGAGAAAGCACCTCGACGAGCACCGCCGGCCCGCGCCGGCCGATCCCGCCGAGCACGACCGCCTCCTGGGAGGCTTCCTCCGCGCCATCCAGGACGGCGACCTCGACGGCATGGTGGCCCTCCTCGCCCAGGACGCCACTCTCTACTCCGACGGCGGCGGCAAGGTGAAGGCCGCCCAGAAGCCCATCCACGGAGCCCTGGGGATCGCCCGCTTCCTCATCGGCATCCGCCGCCAGGCCGCCCAGATGAATTTCGAGCTTCGTCCCACCCTCGTCAACGGCCGCACCGGCTTGATGAGCCTCCTCGAAGGACGTCCCTACAGCGTCTTCTCGCTGGAAACGGAGCCGGGACGCATCCGCGGCATCTACGTCGTGGTCAATCCGGACAAGCTGGCGCACGTGGAGGTCTGAGCGGCCGCCGTTCAATCCGGCCGTTCCGTAGGGCTCTTTTCGCCCGGGCCGGGAAGGGGAGGACTCTCCCCGCCCCGTCTCTCGGCTCCCAGCAGGTGCTCCAGATCGCGATAGCGGTAGATCACCGGCGCCTGATTCAGAAAAAGGCCGCCCGTATCCGCCGTGGGACCGTACGTGGAATAGAGGTCCCGCCCCAACAGGCGCAGATAGGCGGTGAGCTGCCCCCGGTGATGCGCCGAGTGAGCGATCCGTCGCGTGAGCACCCACGCGCGGGACCGCTCCACGTCGAAGAACCGGGTCGTCCCCTCAAACCATTCGTCCGCCTGCTCCCGCAACCGCGCCAGCCGCCGGCCGGAAGCCTCCGCGTACTTCTGGAGGAAGCCCATCCGCGTCTCCTCCGAGGGAAGCGGCGGCTCGCCGAGATCGATCCCCAGCATCCCCTTCATCCAGACGTCCTCGCTGACGCACTGATGGACCATCTGCTCCTGAGGCGTCCGCGCCCGGGGCTCCGGACGGAAGCGCAGGTCCCTGTCCCGAAACTGCGACCAGACGGACAGGGTCTTCAGGCGTTCGGTGTCGTAGGTGTCGAGGAGGAAGTCGTAGCGGGCCATGGCAGGAGCTTAACCCTACTTCGGAGGTAAAATGGAAAAGGTTTTCAAGCACTGACCTTTTTCACACTTTCCATGGACTTGAACGCTCGTATACGGCTCGCAACCAGCGAAGACCTCGGCGCTCTCCGGCAGGCCCTGGCCGCGGCCATCGATTGGCGCGTCACCACCTCGGAGGTCAGCCCTCAGCGAATCGAGGAGACCGGCCACGGTTACCTTCTCGCGGACTGGGGAAGGGCGGGTGACGCGGCCTTCGTCGCCGAGCAGGGAGAGAAGGCGCTGGGCGCGGCGTGGTACCGGCTCTGGACGGAGAGCGTTCACTCCCATGGCTTCGTCGATCCGCAAACGCCTGAGCTCGGAGTTGGCGTACATTCCCACTTCCGGGGTCGAGGCCTCGGCAGCTCTCTGCTGATCCATCTCCTCGATCACGCACGAGACAGCGGAGTGGAGGCCGTCAGCCTCAGCGTGGAGATCGGAAATCCGGCTATACACCTCTACGAGCGCCTTGGATTCCAGCCGCATGCGCGCATGGGCAATGCCTTGACCCTGCTCAAGAGCTTGAGGGAGTGATCTGGCCGGCGGGCCAGAGTTGGCTTAATCCAGCAAGTTCCCTCGTGACGAGCCTCCCTCCCCTTCTGGCACCTGTGGTACTCTTCTCCCGTATTTCCTGATATCGAACTTTGAGCCTGTGCGGGACGTCTCGGATGGAGGCTCGTGGGCCTCCCGGACAACCCGTGACGCAAGGGAAAAGAGGTGATGGACAAGGGGGTCCATAGGGGCAGGGCTCATGGGCGGCCGGCGCGGCCGGGCCGGGCCCGGAGCAGCGGCCATCCCGCGATGGCCAGGGACGCGGCCTTGCGGACGGATCCAAACCCTCTGCCGGATGACGAATCGCTGACGACGACGACGTATCTCCTGTCACTCTCTCTTGACATTGACGTTGTGCCGGCGCTGCAAGGGATCGGCAGCCTGCTCAGGACGGCTCTGCCGGGCCAATGAAGCGTCTGGGGGAGGAATTCCTATGGCCATCGTGATCGACGAGAACCTGACAGCTTCGCCCGCGAAGACGGGCATGCCCAGCGGCCCCATCACTTTACGGCAGACGCTGCACTCGGACCTCGGGACTGCGACGGTGAGCATCACCTACACGCTCGACAGGCGTCACAACATCTGTTTCCAGACGGCGCAGGGACAGGTCAAGCAGATTCAGATCAACGGCCTGAAGATTCCCGGCAGCGCGACCGAGCGGTCGGACACCATCGCGCTGGTGGCGGTCGGCGGCGGCAGCGGCGTGAGCCAGATGATCATCAAGCAGGTGATCCGCGGCGAGAACACCGCCCGC
Organism: uncultured Thermoanaerobaculia bacterium; assembly: GCA_964245465.1. Lineage (GTDB taxonomy): Bacteria > Acidobacteriota > Thermoanaerobaculia > Multivoradales > UBA5704 > DATARR01. The sequence goes on along the minus strand of CAXTNS010000222.1, from coordinate 17 downwards.
GACAGCGTGACGCTCAG
>CAXTNS010000221.1:0-9666 GCA_964245465.1 uncultured Thermoanaerobaculia bacterium | reverse complement strand
TCTCAGCCCAGAGGTCGCTCTCCACGTTCTGGGCGCGCAGCACCACCGGAATCCCTCTGGCGAAAGCGGGTTCCGCCTGTGGCAGGGCCTGAAGCTGTTCGGCGTGGACGAGGTCGAAGCGCTCGGCCGCCAGGAGCCGCTCCACCTCCCTCCGCACGCCGGGCAGGCGGTGGCGGGCGATCGACAGGGGGGCTCCTCCCGAGCGCAGCAGGGCCACGGCCGGCGGCAGCGGAGCGGCGGGCACCAGCCGGGGCCTGCACCAAGGGGCCAGCTCGCGGGCGACCCGGGCGAGATCGAACCGGGCGGGATCCACCGGGGCGACGAGCGTCAGCCGGCAGCCCGCGGCGGCCAGGGCTTCGAGGGTGTTGAGGAGCAGGAACCGGCCGCCGTCGACGGGCGGCCAGGGGGCCTTGGTGGCCACCGCGAGGAGGTCGAGGACCCTCACCGGAGAGGCCCCGGAAGAGGGCCGGAAATTGGGGCTACCGTTTTAAAACTGTCGAAATGAGCCAAAACGCGCTCCGCAAACCCGCGTACTGATTGGGTTTTCCAAAAGTCCCCAAAATTTTACGTCTATTCGGGCACTATGCTAGCCCGATCCACAGCAGCCACGCCATGGGGTATTGAAGCACGCCCCGTCCAGGTCGAGGTCGACGTCCAGAACGGCCTCCCGCAGGTCCAGATCGTGGGACTTGCCGACGCCGCGGTCCGCGAGAGCCGCGAGCGGGTGCGCGCCGCGATCAAGAACTGCGGATTCGACCTGGAACCCAAGTCCATCATCATCAATCTCGCGCCCGCCGACCTCCGCAAGGAGGGCAACCACCTGGACCTCGCGATCGCCCTGGCGATGCTCGTGGCCTACGAGCAACTGCCCCAGGACGCGCTCGCCGGCCGGCTCATCTGCGGCGAGTTGGGGCTCGACGGCGCCGTGCGCTCGGTGCGGGGCGGTCTCGCCATCGCCGACCTCGGCAGCCGTTTCAGCCTCCGGGAGGTGCTGCTGCCGGCGGCCAACGCGCCGGAAGCGGCGGCGCTCGCGGCCGTGCCGGTCGTGGGCGTCCGGGGCCTGGCCGAGGCGGTCCATCACCTGTCCGGGGCCGAGCGGCTGCCGCCGGTGCTCCCGCCGCCGTTCTCGGCGGAGATCCTGGCCGAGACACCCGACCTTTCCGAGGTGCGAGGGCAGGAGACCGCCAAGCGGGCCCTGGAGGTAGCCGCGGCCGGCGGGCACAACCTCCTCTTCCTGGGTCCGCCGGGCTCGGGCAAGACGATGCTCGCCCGGCGCCTCCCGGGCCTCCTGCCGCCCCTCACCCTGGCGGAGTCGATCGCCGTCACCAAGATCCACTCCCTGGTGGCCGAGGAGCCGCCGGCCGGTCTGCTCCTGCAGAGGCCGTTCCGGAGCCCGCACACCGGCACGAGCACGGCCGGGATGATCGGCGGCGGCAGCAACCCGCGTCCGGGCGAGGCGAGCCTGGCTCACAACGGCGTCCTTTTCCTCGACGAGTTGCCGGAGTTCCGGCGCGACACGCTGGAGGCTCTGCGCCAGCCTCTGGAGGAAGGCAACGTCAGCGTGGTGCGCGCTCGCGCCCGGCTTCAGTTCCCGGCCCGGTTCTCCCTCCTGGCCGCCATGAATCCCTGCCCGTGCGGCCATCTGGGAGACCCACGATACTCGTGCCGCTGCCCTCCTCCCTTGATCGAGCGCTACCGGGGCCGGGTCTCGGGGCCTCTTCTCGACCGGATCGACCTCCATGTGGAGGTGCCGGCGGTGAGCCTCAAGGAGCTGCGCTCCTCGGCGGGCGAGAGCACGGAGACGGTGGCCCGGAGGGTAGCGGCGGCCCGGGCCCTCCAGCTCGACCGCTTTGGACCCCAGGTGGCGACACCCTGCAACGCCACCATGGGACCCGAGCCGCTACGCCGCTTCTGCGCCGTGGACGGGGCCGGGCGGGCCCTCCTGGACGCCGCCTTCGAGAAGCTGGGCCTCTCGGCCCGGGCCCTCGACCGCGTCCTCAAGGTGGCGCGCACCATCGCCGACCTGGCGGGGAGCGACTCGATCCGGGCTTCCCATATCGCCGAGGCCATTCAGTACCGGAGCCTCGACCGGAGGGTCGCCGGATGAAGCTCCTTCGCCTTGCCCAAGGGAGATGGGAGGTCCTGGCGATCCTGGACCGCCAAGGCCGTTGTCCGGTTCTCGACTTCCTCGACGAGCTCAACGGGGACCTCCGGCCGGCCCGGGAGCTCCTCAACATCTCGTTGCGCGTCTACCTGCCCCTCGAAGGCCCTCCCACCGTGGGAGCCAACCTCTGCAAGTCGCTCGGAGACGGCCTCTTCGAGCTTCGCCGCCAGCCGAAGGGACCGAAGCCGAGGGTCCTCTTCTTCCAGGACGGCGGCCACCGGATCGTCTGCACCAACGCCTTCTCGAAGCTCGAAACATCGGAGGTCGAGCATGCCCGCGGCCTGCGCCAGCAGTACTTCGCCGTACCGGAGATCGAGGTCGTCGAGGAGGAAATCCCTTGACATTCGTTAACAGGAGAGTTAACATGAAGCTCGTTCGGATCGCCCGGGAAAAGTGGGATGTCCTGGCGGTGCTGGATTCCAGGGATAAGTGCCAGGTCCTCGATTTCCTCGCGGACCTCAATGGACCGGAGAGTGCGGCTGCGGGAAGCATGACTGCGCTTCTCAAGCACAAGGTGCCGAAGTCCGGTCCACCCAGGAGGGAGCCTTCCTGCAAGTCTTTGGGGGATGGCGTGTACGAATTCCGGAGACAGCCGAAAGGCAAGAAGCTTCGGGTCTTGTGGTTTTACGGTGGCACGGCGGTGATCGTCTGCACCGCCGGGTTCAAGAAAGCAGAGAGAACGCCACGCGCTCAGCTTGATCATGCGCGGTTCCTATGCAAGCAGTACTGGATCGCGAGGTCGCGCGGCGAGCTCGAGATCCTCGATCCAAGGAGGGTGAACAATGAGCCTTGAGAAATACAGGGAGTTCCTCGAACGGGTCGAAACCTCTCCGCATTACTGGCACGAGGTCCCCGTCCTCGAATTCACGGAAGACCTCCTGCGCCGAATGGAAGAGCAGGAGATCTCCCGTGCCGAGCTCGCACGCCGCATGGGGACCTCCCGTGCCTACATCACCCGGCTCCTGGGAGGAGACGCCAACTTCACGCTGATGACCATGGTGAAGCTCTCCATGGCGGTCGGCGGAGCCCTGCACGTCCACATCTCCGACCAGAAGGCCACCACTCGCTGGCAGGACACCCTGCCTCGGGAGAAGGCGGCCGCCGAGGAAGCTGAAGCGCCCGCCCAGCGCAGGCGGGCCGCCCAGAAATAGCTTCAGGGCGCCGGGTGCCTCATCCGGCCGCCTTTTACCTTTTTACCTATTGGAACGGCCCTCTTGCATGCTGGCTTGCCATATTTTATTTCCCTCTTGACATCGAGGGACCAAGGTCTACAATACGCGAGCACGAAGCCGGTTGGATTATTTCGTGGGTCAATCGCGTGAGGCAATTGCCCGCGACGGTGTTCAGATTCGTCTGGCTCCCCTGTAAAGAGATTCATGGCAAAACGGCACCACACGATCATCCTGATTCCCCACGCGCACGCCAAGCTGCGCAAGTGGCAGGTCACCAACCTCCAGATCGGGATTGCCACCGGCGCTTTCCTCCTCCTCACCTTCGCCGCCGCCTTCTTCATCGGGTCGCACTTCAGCACCAAGGTCAATCCGGTCGAGATCGCCCGTCTGAAAGGCGAGAACGAGCGGCTGCGCAAGACCAACCTGACGTTCGAGTCAAGCCTCCAGAGGCTCCAGGGCCAGCTCACCGAGTACGAGGACCGTACCCGGCAACTGGCCATCGTGGCCGGCGTCGAGAGCCTGGAGAGCGGTGTCGAGGCCGGCATCGGCGGCGGCACCCTGACGGACGAGGTCGAGCCGGGCGATCTGCCAGGTATGGAAAACCGTGCCGCCGACATCGCGGGCGCCCTGGACGCCGTGGAAGCGAAGCTCGACGAGCGGCTGCGCTGGATCTCCTCCACTCCGGCCATCACCCCCGTCAAGGGGATCTTCACCAGCGGCTTCGGCTACCGCAGCGATCCCCTGACCCATGGCCGCGGCGTCCACCAGGGCGTCGACATCGCCGCCGCTCCGGGCCAGCCGGTGCGGGCGAGCGCGGACGGCGTGGTGGTGCAGGCCGGCGAGATCGGCGGACTCGGACAGGCGGTCTTCATCGCCCATGGCTTCGGCGTCACCACCCGCTATGGCCACATGGCCCGGATCGACGTCCGGCCGGGCCAGCGGGTCAAACGCGGGGACGTGGTCGGCCGTGTGGGCAACACGGGCCGCTCGACCGGCTACCACCTCCACTACGAGGTGCGGGTGGACGGCGATCCCGTCAATCCCCTGGCCTACATCCTCGACGCGGCCACGCTCGGCGCTTCTTAGCCCTCCTGAGCCCTCCTGCCTGTGGAGGGTGCCCGGGTGCCGGAATCTTTCTGGTAGACTCCGGGTTGTAAGCGCTACCTTGAGCTCGGTTCGAGCCTTCCCTGACCTTTAGCGAGACTTCGATGATCAACACGATTCTGACCAAGATTTTCGGCAGTCAGCACGAGCGCGAAGTGAAGAGGATGCTGCCGATCGTCGCGGCCATCAACGAGATGGAGCCGCAGATCAAGGCGCTCTCGGACGACGAGCTGCGCGCCAAGACCGCCGAGCTCAGGGCCCAGCTCGAAGCCGGGGCCACCCTCGACGACATCCTGGTGCCCGCCTTCGCCGTGGCCCGCGAGGCCGCCTGGCGTTCGGTCCACATGCGGCCGTTCGACGTCCAGCTCATGGGCGGCCTCGTGCTCCACCGCGGGCGCATCGCCGAGATGAAGACCGGCGAGGGCAAGACCCTGGTGGCCACCCTGCCCGTGTACCTCAACGCGCTCGAAGGCAAGGGCGTCCACGTGGTCACCGTGAACGACTACCTCGCCAAGCGCGACTCGGACTGGATGGGCCGGATCTACCGGTTCCTCGGCCTCTCCGTGGGCGTCATCCAGCACGACATGCCCGACGCCGAGAGGAAGCGGGCCTACGCCTGCGACGTCACCTACGGCACCAACAACGAGTTCGGTTTCGACTACCTGCGCGACAACATGAAGTTCGATCTGGAGTCCATGGTCCAGCGCCCGCACCACTACGCCATCGTGGACGAGGTGGACTCGATCCTCATCGACGAGGCCCGGACGCCGCTCATCATCTCCGGCCCTTCCGAGGAGTCGATCGACAAATACTACCGGATCGACCGCATCATCCCCCGCCTGGTCAAGGGCGAGGAGATCGACGAGGGCGACGGCAAGAAGAGCACCACCGGCGACTACATCGTCGACGAGAAGGCCCACCAGGCCGCTCTTACGGATGATGGCGTCGAGAAGGTCGAGCAGCTCCTCGGCGTGCGCAACCTCTACGACCCCGAGAACATGGAGACCCTCCACGGAGTCAACCAGGCGCTGCGCGCCCACGCCCTCTACCAGCTTGACGTGGACTACCTGATCAAGGACGGCAAGGTCGTCATCGTCGACGAGTTCACGGGCCGCATGATGCCCGGCCGCCGGTGGTCGGACGGCCTCCATCAAGCGGTCGAGGCCAAGGAAGGGGTCAAGATCGAGCGCGAGAACCAGACCCTCGCCACGATCACCTTCCAGAACTTCTTCCGCATGTACAAGAAGCTCGCCGGCATGACCGGCACGGCGGACACCGAGGCGGCCGAGTTCGGGCAGATCTACAAGCTGGACGTCAACACCATCCCCACCAACCGCGACATGATCCGCGACGACCGGGCCGACCTCGTCTACCGCACGGCCCAGGAGAAGTGGAGCGCCGTCGTCGAGGAGATCCGCGAAGCCCAGCAGAAGGGCCAGCCGGTGCTGGTGGGAACGGTGTCGATCGAGAAGAGCGAGATGCTCTCGAAGCTCCTCAACCGTCCGCCCAAGGTGCCGCACGTGGTGCTGAATGCCAAATACCACGAGCGCGAGGCCTCGATCGTGGCGCAGGCGGGCCGCAAGGGCGCCATCACCATCGCCACCAACATGGCCGGCCGCGGCACCGACATTCTCCTGGGCGGCTTCCCCGAGGGGCTCGCCCGCTCCGAGGCCGATCCCGAGAGCGAGCCCGAGGCGTACCAGGAGGCGCTCGCCCGCTACACCGAGACCTGCGCCCAGGAGCGCGAAGAGGTGCTCTCCCTGGGCGGCCTCCACATCCTGGGCACCGAGCGGCACGAGTCGCGGCGTATCGACAACCAGCTCCGCGGACGCGCCGGCCGCCAAGGCGACCCCGGCTCCTCCCGCTTCTATCTCTCGCTCGAAGACGACCTGATGCGTATCTTCGGCTCCGACCGTATCCAGGGGCTGATGGGCCGCCTCGGCATGGAAGAGGGCGAAGCCATCGAGCACCGCATGGTCTCCCGGGCCATCGAGCGCGCCCAGAAGCAGGTCGAGGGGCGGAACTTCGAGACCCGCAAGCACCTTCTCGAGTACGACGACGTGATGAACAAGCAGCGGGAGGCGATCTACAAGCTCCGCCGCGACATCCTCGAGGGGCGCGAAGGCCGCGAGTACATCATCGGCATCGCCGAGGACATCCTCGACGGCATGCTCGAGACCCACTGCCCGGAGAAGGCCGATCCCATGGATTGGAACCTGACCGGCCTGCGCACCGAGATGCTGGCCTACTTCAACATCAACGCCGGCGAAATGAAGCTCGACGAGCTCGGCCTTGACGAGCTGCGCGACACCCTCTGGAACGCCACCGAGGCCCGGTACGCCGAGAAGGAGTCCCGGCACGACACCGAGGTCATGCGCGGCTTCGAGCGGGCCATCATGCTCCACGCCGTGGACGTGGCCTGGAAGGACCACCTCCTTGCCCTCGACCACCTCAAGGAAGGCATCGGCCTGCGCGGTTACGGCCAGCGCGACCCGCTCCAGGAGTACAAGAAAGAGAGCTTCGACCTCTTCGAGATGATGCGCGAGCGGGTGGAGAACGACATCATCCAGAGGCTCTTCCGCTACGAGCCGGTCACCGAGGAGCAGATGATCGAGCAGCGCGCCCGCCAGCAGCGGACGGCGCCCAAAATCGAGCTCTCCGCCCCACCCAAGGTCGAGGGGCAGCGGCCGCAGCCGGCCGTCAACCGCGATGTCAAGGTGGGTCGCAACGACCCCTGCCCCTGCGGCTCGGGCAAGAAGTACAAGAAGTGCCACGGAGCGGCGGTGACGGTGGGGTGACGAACGGAACGCTCCCAAGAAAAAAGATCAGGGCGGCCGTTCGGCCGCCCTTTTCATAGGCGGCGGAGCTGATATCTTCTGTAGCCACAAAAGGAACCAGCGCACTCATGATCGACTCCGAGCCGCGTCTCGCCCTCACCTTCGACGACATCTCGATCCTCCCGGGCTTCTCCGAGGTGCACCCGAACCAGGTCGACCTCCGGACCCGGGTCTGCCGCGGGATCGACCTGAACATCCCCATCCTCTCGGCGGCCATGGACACGGTCACCGAGTCGCGGCTGGCCATCGCCCTGGCCCAGGAAGGCGGGATCGGCATCGTCCACAAGAACCTCCCGATCGAGGCCCAGGCCGAGGAAGTGGACCGGGTGAAGCGTAGCGAGGCCGGCATGATCGTGGACCCGGTCACCATGCGGCCCGACCAGAGCATCCGCGAGGCCTTGGACGTGATGGCCCGCTACAAGATCTCCGGCGTGCCCGTGACCGACAACGAAGGGCACCTCGTCGGCATCCTCACCAACCGCGACCTCCGCTTCGAGGAGAAGCTCACCAAGACGATCGGCGAGCTGATGACCAAGGAAAACCTCGTCACGGTGCCCGAGGGGACCACCCTGGAGCAGGCCAAGGCCCAACTCCACCAGCACCGCATCGAGAAGGTCCTCGTGGTCGACGAAGCCGGCAACCTCAAGGGGTTGATCACGGTCAAGGACATCCAGAAGGCCATCCAGTACCCCATGGCCTGCAAGGACGAGCTCGGCCGGCTGCGGGTCGGGGCCGCCGTAGGCGCCGCGGGCGACTACCTGGAGCGGGCCACGGCCCTGGTCCGCGCCAAGGTGGACCTCCTCGTCCTGGATTCCTCCCACGCGCACAGCCGCGGGGTTCTCGACGCCGCGTCCCGGCTACGCGAGCGCTTCCCCGAGGTCAAGCTGGTCATCGGCAACGTGGCCACGGCCGAAGGGACCCGTGCCCTGATCGAGCGTGGCGCCGACGCCGTCAAAGTCGGTATCGGCCCGGGGAGTATCTGCACCACCCGCATCGTCACGGGTGCGGGCGTCCCCCAGGTCACTGCGATCGTGGACTGCGCCCGGGTGGCCGCGGAGCACGGCGTGCCCGTCATCGCGGACGGTGGCATCAAGTTCTCGGGCGACGTCACCAAGGCGCTGGCCGCGGGAGCCAACTCGATCATGATCGGCTCGCTCTTCGCCGGCACCGAGGAGAGCCCGGGCGAGACCATCCTCTACCAAGGCCGCACCTTCAAGGCCTACCGGGGCATGGGCTCCCTGTCGGCCATGGCCAAGGGCAGCGCCGACCGCTACTTCCAGGAGGGGGACGGCTCCCTCTCCAAGCTCGTGCCCGAGGGGATCGAGGGCATGGTCCCCTACAAGGGAAGCGTCCACCAGATGCTGCCCCAGCTCACCGGCGGCCTGCGCTCCGGCATGGGTCTCGCCGGCTGCGCCTCCATTGAGGAGCTGCGTACCAAGGCCCAGTTCGTCCGCATCTCCGCCGCAGGCCTGAAGGAAGGCCACGCCCACGACGTGGTGATCACCAAGGAAGCGCCGAACTACTGGGTGGAGCGGTAAGAGGAATGTGAAACCCCTCTTCCACCCCCGGCTGGTCAACGATCCCTTCGGAGATCCCGGGCTGTACGTGGATTTCCTCTTCGAACGGCGGGCCCTGCTGTTCGATCTCGGGGACCTCTCTCCCCTCTCGGCCCGTCAGCTCCTGCGGGTGACCCACGCCTTCGTTTCCCATACCCACATGGACCACTTCGCGGGGTTCGACGCCCTGCTGCGCATCCTTCTGGGCAGGGACAAGACGCTCCACCTCTTCGGTCCTCCGGGGTTCATCGACCGGGTCGAGCACAAGCTGGCGGCCTATACCTGGAATCTGGTGGCCAACTACGCGAGCGATCTGGTGGTCTGGGTGGCGGAGGTCAGCCCGGATGGAGGGATCGCAGCCGCGGAGATGAGGAGCCGGACCGGGTTTCGGCGAGAGTCCGTGACCGTCCCTGCCCTGTCCCCGGGGGTTCTGCTGGACGAGGAGACGTTTCAGATCCGCGCCGTGTTCCTGGATCACCAGATTCCCTGCCTCGCCTTCACGCTCGAAGAGAAGTTCCACGTCAACGTCTGGAAAAGCGGCCTCGAAGAACTGGGTCTCCCTACAGGACCCTGGCTGCGGGATTTGAAGACCGCCGTGGCTCGTGGGAAGCCGGATGAAACTCCGGTCCCCGTGCGCTGGCGCGAGAATGGCTCCACGCGAGAGCGGATCGTCTCCCTCGGCGATCTCAAAGAGAAAGTGCTGCGGATCGTCCCCGGCCAGAAGATCGCCTACGTGACGGACGCCGGGTTCACCCCCGAAAACGTCCAGGCCATCGTGGGTCTCGCTCAGGGAGCGGACTCGTTGTTCATCGAAACGGCCTTCACCCATGAAG
>CAXTNS010000220.1:0-9678 GCA_964245465.1 uncultured Thermoanaerobaculia bacterium | reverse complement strand
GCTGAAGGCCGCCGCCCGGCGCACGGCCGGGTCGTCGTCGATCAGCAGGCCTTCGAGGACGGTGCGGCCCTGGCGGTCAGGGATCCTCCCCAGGGCGACCGCCAGATCTTCGCGCAGCGAGGCGTCCCCCTTCAGGGCCTGCTGGACGGCGAAGGAGTCGTAGCTCTGCCGGTCCACCAGGAGCAGCAGCAGGGCGCGCTCTTCGAGGTTTGGGACTTCGAGCACCGGCAGGTCCGCGGACGTCTTCGGCCGTCGGGAGGCGCAGGCGCACAGCAAAATGAGGGCAAAGCCCATCCCCATCCGTTTCCCATTCATGGCGGGCGATGGTAGCACCGCGGAACTGCGGGTATATTGCCCTCGTATTGATCATGAACGCACCCCGGCTCCACTTCGAGAACGTCCGCCGCCGCTTCGGGCGGCTGTCCGTGCTTCAGGGGGTCTCCGGCACGGTGGAGCCCGGGGGCCTGCTGCTCGTCACGGGACCCAACGGCTCGGGCAAGAGCACGCTGCTGCGCTGCCTGGCCGGCTTGCTTTCACCCGACAGCGGCACCATTCATTACTGTGAGAACGATTGTGAGAGCGGCTCAGACCTGGACGTCTCCGAGCGGCGCCGGCGCGTGGGGGTCGTGGCCCCGGACCTCGCCTTCTACTCGGAGCTCACGGTGGAGGAGAACCTGGCGTTCTTCGCCCGGCTGCGGCGGGTGTCCCCCGAGAGGGGCCTCGGCGTTCTCAGCCGGCTGGAGCTGCCGCTCGACCGGATGGCGGGGGCCCTGTCGTCCGGCATGCGGCAGCGTCTTCGATGGGCCTGGGCGCTCCTCCACTCGCCCCGGCTCCTGCTCCTCGACGAACCGTTCCAGAACTTCGACGCCCCCGGCGAACGGGTCGCCCGCGAGCTGCTCGCCGAGCACCTGGCCGGAGGCGGCCTCGCCGTGGTGGCCAACCCCTTCCACCTGGACTTCGATCATGTCCAACGCCTCGACCTGGGCCGCTGAAGCCGCCGCCGTGTTCGTCAAGGAGTGGCGGTGCGAGTTCCGCACCCGCTACGCCCTGAACACGCTGGCGCTCTTCGCCTTCACCACGCTGGTGGTGGTGAGCTTCAGCCTGGGGCCCCTGGGCGTGTCGAAGTCGGAGGGGACGGCCGTGCTGCCGGTGCTGCTGTGGATCATCCTGCTGTTCTCCGTGGCGGCGGGCCTGCCGCGCACGTTCGTGCAGGAGGAGGAAGGACAGACGGCCATGGCCCTGCGCCTGTCGGCCACGCCGTCGGCCCTGTTCTGCGGCAAGCTGCTCTACAGCCTGACCCTGGTCCTGGCCCTGGAGGTGTTGATCACTCCGTTCTACCTGATCATGACCAGCCTCAGAGTGGATTCGCCCGGGCTGCTGGCCCTGGTGCTGGCCGCCGGGGGCTACGGCCTCGCCGCGGGCAGCACGCTGGTGGCCTCGATCATCGCCCAGGCGCGCAGCAAGGGGACGCTCTTCTCCGTGCTCTCGTTCCCCGTGCTGCTGCCCCTGCTGGTCCTGGCCGTGGAGCTGACCCAGGGGGCCGTGGCCGGGGATGCGGGCGGAGTGGCCCTGCCCGTCCTGCTTCTGTATGATGCTTCAGTAACCGTCGCCGGACTGATGCTCTTTCCAGTGGTGTGGAACCCATGAAGACCCTTCTCGCCTGGCTGCTTTGGCTCTGGATCTCGCTCTGCATCGTGGGCGCGTTCCTCTATGCCCCGGTGGTGACCCAGGGGTTCCAGACTCCCGGATCGAGCCGGATCCTGTTCTTCCACGTGCCCATGGCCTGGGCGTCGTTCCTCGGCTTCCTCGGCGCCGCGGTGTGGAGCGTGAGGTACCTCCTGCGCCGCGATCCGCGCCACGACCGGGCCGCGGCCGTGGCCGTCCAACTCGGGCTGCTGTTCGGCGTGCTGGCCACGGTCACCGGGGCCATGTGGGCGCGGATCGAATGGGGCGCCTGGTGGAACTGGGACCCGCGCCAGACCTCGATCCTGGCCTCGCTGCTCTTCTACGCCGCCTACCTGGCGCTCCGGCAGTCGGTGGACGAGCCCGAGAAGCGTGCGCGGCTGGCGGCGGCCTACGCGATCCTCGGACTGGTGGTGACGCCGTTCCTGTACTGGATCGTGCCCCGGATCACCTTCTCGCTTCACCCCGACCCGGTGGTCAACTCCGCCGGCAAGGTCGACATGGACGCGGCCAATCAGCAGGTTCTCTACGGGAGCGGTCTCGGCTTCGCCGCCCTGTTCTTCTGGGTGCACAATCTGCAGTGCCGCTTTCAGGCTCTGGCCGAGCGGAAATCCTCAGCGCGGGAGTGACGTTATGGAAAATGATGCCCTCACCTGGGTCGTAGGCGTCAACCTCGTCATCTGGACGGGACTGTTTCTCTACCTGTTGCGTCTCGGCAAGAGGCTTCGCCATATAGAGGACGGCTTGGAGAAAGAACCATGAAGAAGAATCGCTTGTACATGTTCGGCGGCGTCCTGCTGCTGGCCTTCGCCGGTTTCTCGTTCACGGCGTTCAAGGACTCCATGACGCCCTACGTTTCCTATGACCGGGCGCGCGAGGGCGACCGCATCGTGCAGGTGGCCGGAGCGCTGGAGAAGGGGAGCTCCGCCTATGTCGATACGCAGGAGTCGCTCTTCTTCACCCTCAAGGATCCGAAGAACAGCGAGACCCTGCGGGTGCGCTACAAGGGCCTGAAGCCGGCCAACTTCGAGGAAGCCATCAGCATCGTGGCCATCGGCCGCTACGACGAGGGCGCCAAGGAGTTCCATGCCGAGAAGCTCCTCGTGAAGTGCCCCAGCAAGTATCAGGGCGCCGAAGTGAAGACGTACAGCTAGCACGTGATCGGTCGTAGGGGCGGCCCCATGTGGCCGCCCTGTCCGTGCCAAGGGCGGCCACATAGGGCAGCCCCTACCGCTCGAAGGAGATGCAGTGGACTACCTCTCCAACATGTACCTGCCCGGGGCGCTCGCCCTGTGGTGCGCGGTCCTGTTCTCGATCACCACCCTGTGGGGATATGCCCTGGCGCTCGCCGGTGGACCGCCGAGCGCCATGACGTTCGCCCGGCGCTCGTACGGGTTCTTCGCCCTGTCGATCGTCCTCGCCGCGGTGGTGTTGTCGCTGCTCCTGATGATCCGGGACTTCCGGGTCGAGTACGTCTACCAGTACTCGGGGATGGAGCTGCCGACCTACTACCAGTTCGCCTCTTTCTGGGCCGGCCAGAAGGGGAGCTTCCTGATCTGGCTCTTCTGGGGCGCGCTCATCGGCCTCCTGGTGCGGCGGACGGCCGGCCCTGGCGAGCCCGCCGTGATGGTGATCTACACCCTGTCGCAGATCGGCCTGCTGCTGATCCTGGTGCGGGAGAACCCGTTCGTCATGCTGGGCAAGGCTCCGATGGACGGCGTGGGCCTGAATCCCCTGCTCCAGGACAACTGGATGGTGATCCACCCACCGATCATGTTCATCGGCTACGCCTCCACCGCAATTCCGTTCGCCTTCGCCATGGCCTCGCTCATGCGGCGGGACTACGACGGCTGGGCGGCGCGCGCCTTCCCTTGGGCCCTCGGCGGCTTCCTGGTGCTCGGCACCGCCATCCTCATGGGTGGCTATTGGGCCTACAAGACCCTGGGCTGGGGCGGCTACTGGGGCTGGGACCCGGTGGAGAACGCCTCGCTGATCCCCTGGATCCTGGGCACGGCGATGATCCACGGCCTGCACATGGAGCGCTCCCAGGGGCGCTACCGCCGGGCCAACTACATCTTCGCCTTCCTGACCTACGTGGCGGTGCTCTACGGCACCTTCCTCACCCGCTCGGGCGTGCTGGCCGACTTCTCGGTCCACAGCTTCGTCGACCTCGGCCTGTCGCGCCACCTGATCGTGTTCATGGCGGTCTTCATCCTGCCCGGGATCTATCTCATCGCCAGCCGCTGGAAGCAGATCCCGACCCGGCCGAACGAGGACCCGCTCCTCTCCCGCGGCATGTTCATGGTGCTCGCCACGATCGTTCTGATGATCACGGCCCTGGTGATCGCGGCCGGCACGTCGGCACCGCTCCTGACCCGCGTCCTGAAGGAACAGGCGCAGGTCGGACCCAGCTTCTACAACAAGGTGAACCTGCCGATCGCCATGCTCCTGGCTTTCCTGCTGGCGCTCGTGCCCTATCTCTCGTGGCGGGGCAACACGCCGGGAGAGATCGCCCGGAAGATCCTCTGGCCCGGGGCCTTCAGCCTGATCGTGACAGCCGGTGCGGTGGTCTGGAAGGTTCACAACGTGTTCCACCTGGTCCTCATCCTGCTCGCGGCCCTGGCGCTCGCGACCAACCTCCAGAAGACGATCGGCAAGATGCGGGGGCCGGGCGGCCTGCGGGCGGGCGGCGGCTATCTCGCGCACGTGGGCGTCGGGGTGATCCTGCTGGGCATCATCGCCTCGTCCGCCTACGACCAGAGCGCCAAGATCACCCTGATCCAGGGCGTGCCCCGCGAGCTCGACGGCATGACGCTCACCTTCCAGCGCTTCGTCCCCCGCCAGGGGCCCTTCGACAAGGAGCACATGGAGATCGAGGTCGCCCGTCCCGGCGAGGCGCCGTTCGTGGTCCGGCCCAAGCTCTTCGTCAACGACCGGACCCGGCAGGTGATGGTGAATCCGGACATCAAGGTCTCGCCGCTCCAGGACTTCTACGTCTCCCCCATCGACTTCGATCCGGGCCAGCCGCGCCTCCAACTCGCCAAGGGCGAGTCCGGCCGGGTGGGCGATCTGGAGGTCCGCTTCGAAGGCTTCGACCTCAACGTCCAGGGCAACGCCATGGCCGCCGTGGCCGCCGGGCAGCCGATGACGATCGGTGCCGTGCTGAAAGTCATGCAGGATGGCCGGACCACGGACCTGAAACCCCTGTACAAGCTCAACCCCGCGAACGGCTCGGTCGAGACTCCATCCGTGGCGCTGCCTGGCGGAGGCGAGATCTTCCTGTCCGGCATCAACGCCACCAACGGCGCCGTGCAGCTCGAGGTCTCCGGCATATCGAATCCTCCCAAGCTCTCGGTGGACGTGACGAGGAAGCCCCTCATCCAGCTCGTCTGGGGCGGTCTCTACATCGTGCTCCTGGGCGGGATCCTCGCGACGGTGCAGCGATTCCGCGAGGTGCGGGTGCGGGAGGCGGTGGGTCAGAGTACGTAGTCGGCGTGAGCCTTGAGATCTCGCTTGACTCCGTGGCCGAGGGTCTCCAGGTAAACCCTAAGCCCCTCGGTCCGGGCGAACTTCATCGGCGGCACGAAGTCTGAATCCCCCGTCACCAGGACAAGGATCTGCGCCACCCGCTTGAGGGAGATGGACGCAATGTCCAGCCCGATCCGGATGTCTACCCCTTTCTGCTTGAGGTCAGGAACGAGGTCCGATGCAGAGAGCGGTCGCGGATTTCTTGCCAGATTCCGCAACGCGCTTGAACCGAGCTTCCAGCCCCCTTGAATCAAGGTGCCACGCCGGACTGCGAAGTCCGCTTGCAGCTCCAACGTGTCCAGAAGGGCACGATTCCTGGCCGCCTGCGGCGACTTCGAGAAGTCGACGACCGATCCATCAATCGGGTTCTGAGCCGTTCCCTCAAGAGGCGGGGCGTCGTAGTAGTAGTAGATCCGGAAAAGATCCTTCCCCGCTACTCTCGGTTTGTCCAGGATCTCGCCGCAGAGCTGAAGCACATCCTTGTAGCTGGGAAACCGCTTCAGCTTGTCAGACAATTTTTTCTTTACGAAGCCACCATCGAGGAGTAGAGCGATTCTCTCGTCCATAAAAAAACCGCCTCTCCCTCACGTGAGGCTTTCGCCTGCTTGGATCAGGGACGTAAGGGGAGGCTTGTCTTCTATACGGGAGGGATTATACCCGAAGATGGGAATCCGTGCAAGCAGGGATCTTCTAGGAAAGAACGTGCGGCCCTACACCCTGTTGACTACGCCCCAACCGCCAGCCGGTCGGCCAGGGTGTGGGGCAGGCCGGCGCGGTTGATGCGGCGCTGGGCCTCCGCGATGGGATAGGGGAGGCGGTACCAGCGCACGATCCTGCGGTCGCTGTCGTAGGTCATGTAGGAGGCCCGGGGATCGCGGTCGCGGGGCTGGCCGATCGATCCGGGATTGATCAGGTAGCGGCCGTCCGGATCGAGCTTGATGCGGCCGGAGGTGCCCCGCAGGGCCCTCACCCCCAGCGTCCTCCCCTCCAGCCAGAAGAGCGACGGGATGTGCGTGTGGCCGAAGAAGGTCACCGGCATGTTGAAGCGGGAGAAGATCTCCCAGGCGTCGACGTCGGAAAAGACGTAGGTGTCCTCGTCGAGCGGCGAGCCGTGGCAGATGGCGAGCCGCTCTTCCACCTGGATGGGCCCCTTGGGCAGGTCGCGCACGTAGCGGAGGTTCGCCGGGGTGAGCCGGCCCGTGGTCCACTGGGCGGCCGTGAGCGCCGTCTGGTTGAAGTTGCCGCCGGAATCGATTCCCGTCACCACCTTGTCGTGGTTGCCCCGCACGGTCCAGAGCCGGGGGCCGAGGCGGCGCACGGCGTCGACGACCTGGTTGGGAGCACCGCCGTAGCCAACGAGGTCGCCCAGCACGAGCACCGCGTCGAAGTACTTGCGCCGGGCCCGCCGCAGGACAGTCTCGAACGCGTCCCAGTTGGCGTGCATGTCGGAGAGGATCAGGTAGCGCACTCGTTGTCTTCCAATCCGTTACTTTCCGATCAATAAGGCGATTCTCGCCGCGATTTCCTCCGGCCCCTCCGGGGGAGCCACGTCCACCGTCATGTCCGCCCGGCGGTAGGCCGGGAGCCGCTCGCGGTAGAGCGCGAGGGCCTGCGTCTCGTCCCTGAACAGCGGCCGGTCCGCCTTGCCCCGCCCGCCGATGCGCGACGCCAGGGTGGCAAAGGCCGGGTTGAGCCAGACCGACAGGCCGTTCGAGTGGATCAGCCGGTAGTTCCCCTCGAACACCATCGTACCGCCTCCCGTGGCCACCACAACGTCCGGCAGGGCCAGAGTCCCTCGCAGGGCCTCGGCTTCCATCTGGCGGAAGGCGGGCTCGCCCTGCCGCTCGAAGATCTCCCGCACCGTCATCCCCGCCTGCCGCTCGATCTCCCGGTCGAGGTCGACGAACGGCACGCCCAGCTTCTGCGCCAGACGCCAGCCGACCGTGGTCTTGCCCGACCCCATGAAGCCGGTCAGGTAGACGCGCATCGATCCCGGACGGCCGCCGCGAGCAACAGGCGGCAATCCCCGCGGATATCGCCGGCGTCTCCCTTGCAGACCGCTCCCAGCACGGCCGCGGCGTCGGCGCCCGCGGCCAGCACCCGGGCCACGTTGCCGGCGCCGATGCCGCCAATCGCCACCAGACGCTTCTTCGTCAAGGCCCGCGCCCGGCGGACGAATTCCAACCCCACGACCGGGTCGGGCCGCTCCTTGCCCGTGGTCGGGAAGACCGGCCCCACGGCGATCACGTCCACCTCGGGGTCTTCGTCCGCCGCCCGGAGCTGTCGCTCGTCATGGGTCGAGAGGCCGATCCGCACGCTCCGGCCCACCACATTCCGGGCCATGGCTGGGGGCAGATCCGCTTGGCCGAGATGGAGGCCCGCCACGGGAAACAGTGCCGCGAGATCCGCCCGGTCGTCCACCCAGAGCTCGGCGCCGCTGCCTTCGAGAGCCCGGCAGCAGCCTTCAAGAGCGCGGTACCAGGCCTCTCCCGAGAGCTTCTTGCCGCGCACCTGGATCCAGCGGATCCCCGCGTCCGCCATCTCGGCCACCGCCTCCGGCAGGGGCCTGGGGGCGAGCGCTTCGGCGTCGGCGATGGCGTAGACCGTGCCTGTCATTTACCGCCTTCGCCTTGCCCGCGCGTGTCCTTCTGGAGGAAACGCTCCATGAAGCGTGTCGAGAGGCGGCCGGCGATGAAGTCCGGATCGCGGAGGATGCGCCTGTGGAGGGGGATCGAGGTGTGGATGCCCTCCACCACGAAGAAGTCGAGCGCCCGGCACATGCGGGTGATCGCCTGGTCGCGGTTGCGGTCGTGGACGATCAGCTTGGCCACCAGCGAGTCGTAGTGCGGCGGGATGACGTAGTCCTCGTAGCCGTGCGTGTCCACCCGCGTGCCGGGCCCGCCGGGCAGGTGGAACGTCTTGAGCGGCCCGGGGCTGGGCGCGAAGGTCTCGGGGTTCTCGGCGTTGACCCGGCACTCGATGGAGTGCCCGCGCGGCTTGAGGCCGTTGGGGATCTGGAGCCGCGCGCCGGCCGCCACCTCGACCTGCAGCTTGACGAGGTCGATCCCCGTCACCATCTCCGTCACCGGGTGCTCGACCTGGATGCGGGTATTCATCTCCATGAAGTAGAAGCGGCCGTCGCTGTCGAGCAGGAACTCGATGGTGCCCGCGTTCTCATAGCCCACGGCCTCGCACAGGCGCACGGCCGCGGCGCCCATCTCCTCGCGCAGCTCGGGCGTGAGGGCCGGCGAAGGGGATTCCTCGATCAGCTTCTGGTGCCGGCGCTGGATGGAGCACTCACGCTCGCCCAGGTGGACGGCCCGGCCGTGCCGGTCGCCGAAGACCTGGAACTCGATGTGCCGTGGCTCCAGGAGGTACTTCTCCAGGTAGACCGAGCCGTCGCCGAAGGCTCTCTCCGCCTCTTCGCGGGCGGTCGAGAACTGGCTGGCCAGCTCTTCCTCGGCGTGGACGATGCGCATGCCCCGCCCGCCGCCGCCGGCCGCGGCCTTGAGGATCACGGGGTAGCCGACCTCGGCGGCGAAGCGCGCGGCCTCTTCCGTGTCCTGGAGCGGCTCCTCGCTGCCGGGCAGCACGGGCACGCCCGCGGCCTTGGCCGTCTGCCGGGCCTTGGCCTTGTCGCCCATGAGGCGGATGACCTCGGGGCGCGGGCCGATCCAACTGAGCTTGCACTCCTCCAGCACTTCGGCGAAGTGGGCGTTTTCGGCCAGGAAGCCGTAGCCGGGGTGGACGGCGTCCGCCCCGGTGATCTCGGCGGCCGAGATGATGGCCGAGATGTTGAGGTAGCTCTGCTTGGAGGGCGGCGGACCGATACAGACGTCCTCGTCCGCGTAGGTCACGTGCAGGCTGTCGCGGTCGGCCGTGCTGTAGACGGCGACCGTCTGGATGCCCAGCTCCTTGCAGGCCTGGATCACGCGCACGGCGATCTCGCCCCGGTTGGCGATCAGGATCTTCTTGAACATCTGTGGGCTCGCGGTTCTCGCCGGCTAGCTGGTCTTGATGGCGAAGAGCGGCTCGCCGAACTCGACCGCCTGCGCGTTCTGCGGGTAGATCTCCGCGATCACCCCGTCCACGTCCGACTCGATCTCGTTCATCAGCTTCATGGCTTCGACGATGCAGAGCACCTGCCCTTTCTTCACCCGCGAGCCCACCTCGACGAACGGATCGGCGTCCGGAGACGGCTGGCGGTAGAAGGTGCCGACGATCGGCGAGGTCAGGACATGGGTGCCCGGCGGCGGGCCCGCGGCAGCCGCCGGAGCGGCGGCAGCTGCAAGCCCCATCCAGAATGATGCGCAGACCGCAATTGATCGAAGCATGGCCCATCCCTGTGCTGCGCCGGATTTTCTAGTGGCCGGGCTTCAGCTCCCGCGCAATATAACCCGCAATGTCGCGCAGCTCTTCGGGTTTCAGCGCGCCCTTGAACGGCGGCATGTTCTGATTCTTGCCGTT
>CAXTNS010000219.1:0-9705 GCA_964245465.1 uncultured Thermoanaerobaculia bacterium | reverse complement strand
CGATCATGGTGAGGGGCATGTTGATCTCCACCTTTTCCGTACCCTTGCGCCCTCCGTCCACCTTGACGTGCAGCCAGAGATCGGCCGCGGCTGCAGTCCCGGCGGACGCCGCCGTGAGAGCCGCCGCCAGCAGCGCCGTCCCGAAGATCCTCTTTCCGTTCATCGTTCTTCCTCCGTGGATTGGGAACCCATCGTCCCCTCTCACCGGAGAAGACGAGGACGGCCGGGAGGACGTTTCAAGGGATGTAGGGGCGGCCCCGCGTGGCCGCCCTCGGAGGGCAGGGCGCCCACGCGGGGGCGCCCCTACAGCTTCATGCCCTCCAACTCGTCGATGCGCTCGCGGACCAGGTCGAAGCCGCCCTGCCAGAAGGAGCGGTCGGTCACGTCGATTCCCACTTCGGCCAGGATGTGCTCCGGCCGCGCCGCGCCGCCGTAGGAGAGGAGGCGCAGGTATCCGGGCTTGAAGGCTTCGCCCTCCTCCTGGAAACGCCGGTAGAGGGCGAGCACCAGGAGCTGGCCGAAGCTGTACGCGTAGCAGTAGAAAGGCGTCTGATAGATGTGGGGGATCGACAGCCACTCGTAGCGGAACTCGGAGGGCAGCTCGATGCTGTCGCCGAACTGCTCGCGGAGCTTGCCCATGTAGATCTCCGACAGCTCGTCCGTCGAGCGGCCGGCCCGGACGGCCTCGTGGGCCTCGATCTCGAAGAGCACGAAGTAGGCCTGGCGCAGGACGGTGGCGTAGACGTCGTCCACCGAGGCCGCCAGCAGCTCGCGGCGGGCCAGCGGGTCGGGCTCCTCGCGCAGCAGGCGGTCCGTCATCAGCATCTCCCCGAAGACCGAGGCCGTCTCGGCGAGCGGCAGCGAGGCGTGCTGGGTAAGGCTTGAATGGTTGCCCGCCAGCATGCTGTGCACGGCGTGCCCAAGCTCGTGGGCGAGCGTGGCCACGTCGCGCACGCGGCCGGCGTAGTTGACCAGCACCCAGGGGGTGTAGCGCGGCAGCACCGTGAAGCAGAAGGCGCCGCCCCGCTTACCCTTGCGGATCTCGCTGTCGAAATGGTTCTCCGCGAAGACCCGCTGGGCGTGGGCCGCGAAGCCGGGGTGGAAGTCGTCGAACGTCTCGAGCACCGAGCGCACGGCGTCCCCATAGGCGATCTTGCGGTCCGAGGTGGCGAGGGGGGCGTAGAGGTCGTACCGGCGCAGGCGGTCCAGGCCCAGCCACTCGGCCTTGAGCCGGAAGTAGCGCTGGAAGAGGGGTGCGTTCTCGCGCGAGACGTCGAGCAGCACCTCGACCGCCCGGTCGGGGATGTCGTTGTCGAGGTTGCGCACGGCGATGGGAGACGAGTAGCCGCGCAGCCCCACCTGCTCGTCGTGCCAGTCGCGCACCCGGGTGGCGTAGATCTGGCCGAGCACGTTGGCTTCTTCCGAATAGACGCGGTAGAGCTCCTGGTAGGCCGCGGCCCGCAGATCGGCGTTGGGCGAGAAGGCGTGGCTCATCAGCTCGTCGCGGGTGAGCTTCTGCGACTCGCCGCCCAGCTCGAGGGTGAACTCCAGGCGGTTGGTCAGCATCGAGAACAGGGTGATGACGGCGTCGATGCCGTTCTGGTCCTTGATGTTGATGATCTGCTCGTTCTTCTCGTCCAGGGTATAGGGCTTGAAGCGCCGCAGCTCCTGCAGATAGTGCCGGTGGTCCGCGTGCTCGGACTCGCTCGGCAGCAGGCGCCAGGCTTCGTCGTCGGAGAGGCTGCGCCACCAAAGGGTGAAGAAGAGCTTGCGGTTGGCGGTTTCCGTGGCGGCCTGCTGCACGCGGTTGCGGAAGGTCAGGGCCTCCTGGCTGCCGGTGTCCGAGTAGAACCAGAGCGAGGCGTAGCCCGAGATGACCTGCATGCGGTTGATCAGGGCCTCGTACTCGCGCAGGATCTCCAGGAACCGGCGGGGGTCCATCTCGGAACGGAGGTCCGCGCGGCGCTGCTCGAAGGCGGTCAACGCTTCTCCGAGCTCGGCCAGGCGGGCGGCGAACACTTCTTCGCTGGGCTCGGGCAACAGCTCCGAGAGGTCCCAGGTGCCCAGGGTATAGGTGGGAAAGGATTTGGTGATGACGTCCATGTCGATTCGTTTTTCGTCGCCCGATAGGTTCAGTTCCGTTCAACCCCCACATAGGGCGGGCCGGCACGGCCGGCCCGCCATCCGATTATTTTAGCCGAGCCGGGGGGGCGATGACCGCCGGGACGCCTTTTTCCCGCGTCAGCTCGTTGAAACGGGCGAGATCGGTGACCCAGATCCCCTGGAGCTTGGCGAGTTGGGCGTCGATCGCCGCCGTCAGCTCGTTTTTGACTTGCACAGCCTGCGCCGTCGGCCGGTAGTCGCCCAGGGAGGCCGAGCCCGCGACCGCGTTCAGCTTGTCGTTCAGACGGATGGGGAAATTGAGCGGGTCCTGGGAGGAACGATTTTTCGTTTGATAGAGGACCTCTTCGACCTCCGTCATCTTTTGGTCGAGGTCCTTGGCCGCGTCGACGACCGGCTTCATGGCGTCGTCTTGCCTCAGGCGTTTTCTCGTGTCGTCAAGTTGGGCGCGCACCTCGCGGATGCGGCGGATGGCGTCGTGGGTCGCGGTCAGCTTGTCCCGCGCCTCCAGGAGGAACTGGAGCTGGGCTTCGAGGTCGGCCTGGGTGGAGGCGGAGCGCGGGTCTTTACGGATCTCGAACGGCTGCGTCAGCGTTTCCCCGGCTGTCCCGCCGGGCAGGGTCAGGCGGACCTGGTAGCTGCCCGGCACGGCGAGGGGACCAGAGGGATCCCCGCTCCACAGGATCATGCCCGGGAACTTGCTGGCCCTGGGCCAGGTCATGTCCCAGACGAAGCGGTTGAGCCCGGCTTCGGTGGGCACCCTGGGCTCGTCCTTGTCCTCGTTCTCGTCGTCCTGTTCCTTCTCGGCCTCGCCGCCCTTGTCCTTGGCGGTCTGGGGACTCTCCGCGGCAGGCTTGGCGGCCTCCTCTTCCTTCAACCCCTCTCCCATGGCCCTGGCCTCCTCAGCTTTCTTCCGGCCTTCGGCGGGTTTGCCCTGGAAGGTGCGGATGACCTTGCCGTCCTCGGTCAGGATCTCCAGCTTGAGCTGCTTGGCCTGATCGGCCGGTGGAGCCTGCTTCAGGTAGTACTGGATCACCACGCCGGCCGGCGGGTTCTCGCCCATCCCCTGGGGTGCGCGAGGCGGGCCGCCGCCCGCGTTCGACAACCGGTCGGTGGGCACCGGAGGCAGCAGCCAGGCTTTCCGGTCGCCCGCGTTCCGGTTCGCCGTGGCCTCGCGCACGGGTCCCAGCCCGTCGAGCACCCAGAAGCCGCGGCCCTGGGTGGCGGCCACGAGGTCGCCGTCCTTCACCGTCAGGTCCGTGACGGGCACGATGGGCAGGTTGAGCTGGAACGGCTGCCAGCGGGCGCCGTCGTCGAAGGAGATGTAAATGCCCTGCTCGGTGCCGGCGTAGAGCAGGCCTTTCTTACCGGGATCCGCCCGCACCACTCGCGTGAAGTGCATGGGGTCGATCCCTGAATCAATACGGGTCCAGGTAGCGCCGTAGTCGGCCGTTTTATAGAGATAGGGCCGGAAATCGTCGGACTTGTACATCGTCGCCGCCACGTAGGCCCCTCCCTTGTCGTGGGGCGAGGCGTCGATGGCGTTGATCATGATCCACTCGGGAATCCCCCTGGGCGTGACGTTCTTCCAGTTCTTGCCGCCGTCGCGCGAGACGTGGACCAGGCCGTCGTCCGAGCCCGCCCACAGCACGCCCGGCTCCAGAGGCGACTCGGCGGCGTAGAAGATGGTCCCGTAATACTCCACGCTCGTGTTGTCCTTGGTGATCGGCCCCCCTGAGGGTCCCTGCCGGGACTTGTCGTTGCGCGTCAGATCCGGCGAGATCGCCTGCCAGCTCTGCCCGCCGTCGGTGCTCTTGAACAGCACGTTGGCCGCCGAATACAGAGTTTTCGGATCGTTCGGAGAGAAGAAGATGGGGAAGTTCCACTGGAACCGGTACTGGAGCTCCGCGGCGCCCGCCCCCATGGGGTCGTTGGGCCAGGGATTGACGTCCCGGAGCTCGCCGGTTTCGTGGTTGATGCGCGTCAGCAGCCCGCCGTAGGAGCCGCCGTAGACGACGTCGGGATTGGTGGGGTCGGCCACGATGTAGCCGCTCTCGCCGCCGGCCGTCTCCTGCCAGTCCTCCGGACCGATGCCCGGGCCTCCACCGCGGGAGAGGATGCGCACGGCCGAGTTATCCTGCTGGGCGCCCAGGATGCGGTAAGGGAAGTGGGTGTCCGTCGAGACGCGGTAGAACTGGGCCGTGGGCTGGTTCGTCTGGGGCGACCAGGTGTTACCGCCGTCCGTCGACACGTTGGCGCCGCCGTCGTTGGACTCGATCATCCGCAGGGGATCGTTGGGATCGATCCAGAGGTCGTGGTTGTCGCCGTGCGGCACCCGGATCGTCGTGAAGGTCTTGCCGCCGTCCTTGGAACGGTGGAACTGCACGTTGAGGACGTAGACGACCTCCTCGTCCTTCGGATCGGCGTAGATCCGCGTGTAGTACCAGGCGCGCTGGCGCAGGTTGCGGTCGTCGTTGGTCTTGGTCCAGGTCTTGCCGGCGTCCCGGGAGCGGAACACGCCGCCGTCTTCGGCCTCGACGATGGCGTAGACGTTCTGGGGATTGGTGGGCGAGACCGTGATGCCGCTGATTCCCACCGTTCCCTTGGGCAGGCCGGGGTTGCGGGTCAGCTCGGTCCAAGTGTCGCCGCCGTCCGCCGACTTCCAGATCCCCGATCCCGGGCCGCCGCTCTCCAGGCTGTAGGGCGTGCGCCGCACGTTCCAGGTGGTCGCGTAGAGCACCCGCGGGTTGACCGGGTCCATGGCGAGGTCCACGGCTCCGGCCTTGTCGCTCACGAAGAGCACGCGCTCCCAGTGGGCGCCGCCGTCCCGGGAGCGGTAGACGCCCCGCATGCCGTTGGGCCCGAAGAGGTGGCCCAGCACGGCGGCATAGACGAGGTCCGGGTTCTTGGGATGGATGCGTACGCGGGGGATGTGCCGCGAGTCCGCGAGACCCACGTGCTTCCAGGTCTGGCCGGCGTCGGTCGACTTCCACATCCCATCGCCGTGCGATACGTTGCCGCGCACGGTCACCTCGCCGCCGCCCACGTAGACGACGTTGGGATCCCACTCGGAGACCGCCACCGCGCCGATCGAGCCGCCGTAGAAGCCGTCGGAGACGTTCTGCCAGGTCCGCCCGGCGTCCGTCGTCTTCCAGACCCCTCCTCCCGTGCCGCCGAAGTAGTAGGTGTTGCGGTCGCCCGGCAGGCCGGTCGGCCGCCGCGATAGGGACCGACCTCGCGCCACTTGAGAGTGGAGAACAGGGCCGGATCGACGGCCGGCTTGTCCGCCGGTTTTGCGGCCCAGGCCCCGTGGCAGGCGAAGAGCAGGACCAGGGATACGAGAGAGAGCGGGTTTGCGGAGCGGCGGGAAAAGGATTTCATCATGAGATCGGAGCTCCCTTGAACGTTCCGCAGGTTTCTACCACAGGACGTTCAAAGGGGGGGACCTTCGGGGAGGAAATCGGAACAGGGCGGCCTCGAGGGGCCGCCCTTGCGGACGGGTCCTACCGGTAATCGTCGACGCTCAGCTTGTCGAGCGGCAGGCCGAAGGGATAGAACAGGTTGAACACCGGCTGCTCGATCGTCTCGGCGAAACGCAGGAACAGCGGCCCGTACTCTTCGATGGGCGACTGGCCGGCCTCGATCTGGCGGTATTCCTCGGCGGAGACTTCCAGGAGCTCCGCCATCTGCTCGGGAGTCTTGCCGCGGCGCTCGCGGTGCTTCTGGATCAGTGTGCCGGCCTGGCCCGGCTGCGTGTCGGCCGACTTGCCGCTGTCGGCCAGCAGGCGCGAGGTCGGCGTCTCCAGCTTGATGGCGATCTTGGCCAGCAGGGGACCCCACGTCTCGGCCGGCGTCTGTCCCACCTCGATCTCCTGGTATCTCTCGACCGGAATCCCCAGCTTGCCGGCCATATCTTCGATCGAGAGCTTCTTGCGCTCCCGTTCCTTCATCAGGACTTCTCCGAGTTTCACCTTCGCCTCCTTGTGGAAAGGATCGCGGCCGCTAGGAGCACCGGGACCCGGGCCTGGGGTCTATTTCCTGGCTTGGGCTGCGGATGCTATCACAGCAGACCCCCTCCTTCAGGTGTGTGCGAGCACCGTCGTCAGGCGTGACAACGTCAACGTTTTCGTTCGGTGGAGAGGGCTTTCAGGGCTTCGATGGGCCGGCGGTCGGGGCTCATCAGCTTGATGGCGCGGCGCAGGTGGGCCTCGGCCTCGTCGGCGCTGCCCACTTGGCGGTGGATCTCACCCGCATAGAACGCCGCGATGCCGCAGTTGGGGTCCCGCCGCAGGGTCTCCTGGAGCTCCTTGATGGCCCGGTCGGCGTGGGCCGTGGTGTTGAGGAACCGGCAGTAGGCGAGCTCGGCGGCGTAGAGGCTGTTCTGCGGGTCGCAGTCGGCGGCGAACTCCAGGAGCATGAGCGCCTCGCGCACCTTGCCCGTGTCCATGAGCGCCTTGCCCTTCTTGTACTGGGCCTCGGCGTCCAGCAGGTCGGTCTTGATGGCGAAGCTCGCCGCGGGCTTCCTCGCCCTCTCGTCTCGCAGGGTCTTGCGGCGGAAGAGGAGCGTGTCGCGCTGCTCGCGGTCCGAGAGCTCGGCGTAGGCCCGCGCCCCGGCGAGGAAGAGGTCGCGCGCCTTCTCCGACAGGTCGGCGGCGTCCAGCTCCCAGGGCGCGAAGCGGCGCGAGAAGCCCAGGAACCTGGCGTCGAAGATCGGCTGCGTGGCGTCCTCGGACACGCCGAGCAGGTCGAAGGCGTCCTGCCGGCGGTAGGAAAGATAGGCCTGCATGACCTCGTTGCGCCGCCGTTCGGCGTCCTGCGGCGACAGGTCGGGAACCGCGCGGATGGCGACCGTCGAGACCGCGGGCGCCGGAGCCGGCGCCGCGGGCGGTACCGGAGAGTGGACCGGCGGCGGCGTCAGGACCGGCCGCTGGAACGAGCCGGTCCCTGAGAGCGAGGGCGCCAGGTCCTTGGGCAGGGTATCCGAGGGCACCACCACGCCGAGGATGCAGAGCGCGTAGAGCAGGCGCGTGATCTCGTCGACGGGCAGACCCGTGGCCTCCGCCAGCTCGCCCATCCGCCGGCCGGGCCGCAGGGCTTCGGCGAGCTGGCCCTGGTGCTTGTTGAGCCGCAGCTCTTCCAGGGGCACGGGCGGTTTGGGATGAAGCACGAGCTTCTTGCCCACCAGCGGCGCCACCGACATGTCCACCTCCTCCTGAGGGGCGAAGCGGGCGACGCCCGTCAGGATGAGCTGCGGCACTTTGACCTTGAGGGACGACTCGGAGGTGGCCGGCTCGTCGAGCCAGCGGAACTCCCCCTCGTTCCAGGTGAACAGGTCGAGCAGCTTCTTCGCCAGGTTCTGCTGAAGGATGCGGAACAGGTCCATGGCCGACACCAGGCCGTGTTCGAGCAGGATCTCGCCCAATGGCACGCCACGGGCGGCCGACCGCGAGAGGCAGGCCGTGAAGTCCTCCTCGCTGAGCTTGCCGTCCAGCACCATGTAGCGGCCGAGCGTCTCGTGCGTGAGGTTGGACCGGCAGTCGACCGGTACGCCGTTCTCGAACAGGATGCGCTTCCAGACCTGGCGCCGGCGCACCTCCAGCACCAGCGTATGCTGCCGGAGGGCGTGGGCGAGGAGCAGCGGGGCCACGGACACCTCGGAGAGGTTGCCCTCCCGCAGGCGTGCGATCTCCTCCAGTCGCTCGGGCGTCGGAATCACGTCGTATAAGCTCGCTAAAGGCGGGGCCAGTATATCGAAAGGACGGATTGAGATGGGAACACCGATGATCTTCGACGGACCGGAGGACGGCACCACGATCGTCCTCGCTCACGGCGCCGGAGCGCCCATGGACTCCGCGCCCATGACCGCGACCGCCCGCGGGCTGGCCGCCGCCGGCCTCAGGGTGGCCCGCTTCGAATTCCCCTACATGCGCCGCAGGCGAGAGACGGGAGAGAGGCGCCCGCCGGACCGCGAGCCCGTGCTGCGCGAGGCCTGGCACGCCGTCGTCGAAGAGCTGGGAGGTGCGGATCGTCCCGGTAACCGCCTCATCATCGGCGGCAAGTCCATGGGCGGGCGCATGGCGAGCCTGATCGCCGACGAGGCCGGCGTCCGGGGGCTCGTCTGTCTCGGCTATCCCTTCCATCCGCCCGGCCAGCCGGACCGCCTGCGGACGGCCCACCTGCGCGACCTCCGCACCCCCACGCTGATCGTCCAGGGCACCCGCGACCCGTTCGGCACCCGCGAGGACGTGGCGGGCTACGAGCTGTCGCCCGCCATCGAGGTCCTCTGGCTGGAGGACGGCGACCACTCCTTCAAGCCCCGGGCCTCGTCGGGACGGACCGAGAAGCAGAACATCGCCGAGGCTGTGGCGGCGGTGGTGGGGTTCGTGGGCCGGCTGCGGTAAGCTCCGCCGCCGTGCCTGTTCCAGCCCTGACCACCCACTCCGGCGAGCTCGCCGCCCTGGGAGCGGCCACCTGCTGGGCGTTCTCCGCCCTGCTCTTCGCCAACGCGACGCGCAGCATGGGCGTCCTCGCGCTCAACATCGTCCGCCTGGTCGCCGGCTTCGGGTTTCTCTCCGCCGCGGCCTGGGCCTTGCGCGGCCTGCCCCTGCCGACCGACGCCTCGCCCCACGCCTGGGCGTGGCTCGCGGTTTCGGGTCTCACCGGTTTCGTGTTCGGCGACCTCTGCCTGTTCATGGCCTACGTCCGCATCGGCACCCGGCTCGCTTCCCTGATGATGGCCCTGGCCCCGCTCCTCACGGCCGTCATCGGCTGGCTCCTTCTGGGCGAGACGCTGTCCGGCCGCGACACCCTGGGCATGGCCCTCACCGTCGCGGGAATCGGCTGGGCCGTCTTCGAAGGGAACCCTCCGGCCTCGGGGCAGGGGCTTGCTCCCCAGCCCCGGGCCTTGCTCTCCGGCCTGGCCCTGGGCTTCGGCGGCGCCCTGGGCCAGGCGGGCGGTCTCGTCCTGAGCAAGCTGGGGATGGGGAGCTACGACGCCGTGGCCGCCACCCAGGTCCGCGTCGTGGCCGGCATCGCGGGCTACGTCGTGATCCTCACCGCCCTGCGCTGGTGGCCGCGCGTGGGGGAGTCCCTGCGCGACCGCCGGGCCCTGGGTTTCGCTTCCCTCGGCGCGTTCTTCGGCCCTTTCCTGGGCGTCTCCCTGTCGCTGTTCTCCGTGCGCCACACCGTGGCCGGCGTTGCCGCGAGCATCATGGCCCTCCAGCCGGTCATCATCATCCCCCTGGTGGTGATCCTGCACCGCGAGAGGGTGGGGATCGGCGGGGTCCTGGGCGCCCTGGTGGCCGTCGCGGGAGTAGCTCTGCTGTTCCTCTGAGAGGAGGGCGGAACGAGACGATGGACGTCGGCCGTCCGAGATATTCGGTCTTCTTCACCGTGGTCGCCCCGAAGCTCCGCTCCTCCAGCGTGGGAGTCCCCGCCAGCAGGCCCAGGGCCTCGCGGCGCTGGCCGGGATCGGCCACGTAGAGCTCCGTCGTCGCCAGCAGGAAGGGCAGATAGAGCTGCGTGAGGTCGGGCCGCCGGTACGCTGGGACCACGGCCACGAAGCCGTCGCTGCCGGTCACGTAC
>CAXTNS010000218.1:0-9713 GCA_964245465.1 uncultured Thermoanaerobaculia bacterium | reverse complement strand
GCGCCATCTCCTCCAGCTTCTCCGGGGTCATGGCGGCGAGCGCCTCGGCTCGGCTTGGTTCTGTTGGGTGCATAGGGGCTCTCCTTGGAATCGATGTTCTGTCTTCAGGGCTAGATTCTACAAAAATTATCCTAGTTGTCAATACAGCTAGACTAAATACGAAGCCGCATAGATTAATTTCTGGGTGCCTGAGTGCTCACGTCGGAGGGCGAGGCCGTGAGCGGGTCGTACCGACGCGAAGACTTGCCGCCTGGCCGGCGCGCTGGTCGGGCTTAGCGGTTCCGCCGGCACCATCGACGGGGGCTCGCGGCATCCTGGACAGGCAAAGGCTGACCTCGAACCGGGGCGACATCCTGGTCCACCGCCTACACCGACCCCAGTTGGACGCCCCTGTTCATTCGCGATCAAGGGCCTGATGACGGAGGTCGGTGGCTTGATGACCCACGGCGCGGTGATCGCACGGGAGTACGGCCTGCCGGCTGTCGTGGGAGTGGAGCATGCCACCCGGCTGATCCGGATGGGCAGCGGATCCGCGTGCATGGCACAGACGGGTATATCGAGACCTTGTCCGAGGGGTCTGTCAAGGCAGGATTGACCTACGGTGTATCCCTTGGAGCACCGGCAGGACTCCCACGTACCCCCAAAGCCCTGCTCGGAACCCGAACGAGCCTCTCGCAGCACCCTGCGGAAGGCTCGTTCCGCCCGGCGAGCCTCCCATGGAGGCGAACGGGTCGTTCGTTCCACCCGGCGAGCCGACTTCAAAGGCCAACAGATCGCCCGTTCCACCCGGCGAGCCGACTTTGAAGACGAACGAGTCGTTCGTTCCGGCCGGCGAGCCGCCCGTTCCGCTCACAAGGCCACTCGTTCCACCGGGCGAGCCTCCCGTAGGGGTCCCAAGCCCACTCGTTCCACCGGGCGAGCCTCCCGTAGGGGTCCCAAGCCCACTCGTTCCGCCCGGCGGGCCTCCTGTAGGGGTCCCAAGCCCACTCGTTCCGCCCGGCGAGCCTTCTGTGAGGGTTGAAAGCTCGCTCGTTCCGGCCGGCAGGGATGTCGGCGTTCCCAGCGGTGCTACGACAACGCTTCAATCCTGTTTTGACAGACCACTAGGAACAGCGCGGCACGACCTAGGCCGCCGACGATCGCCAGAGTCGCCTGGGAAAGACAGGCTGAGCAGCAGGAGGAGTTTCGCGCTCTCCATGAAGTATCAGATACGCAACGCATACGCAACTGTTTCCAATGCTCGCGTAGCGGGTTGCAAAGCAATCCGTTACGCGAGGACCTGCCGTCACGAAGCTGCTAGCGCCGGCCTCTCTTCAGGAAGTCCGCGAGGTCGGCGGTGAACCGCTCGGGCCGCTCCCAGTGCACGCCGTGGCCCGTCTGCGGGTAGACCAGGAGACGGGAATTGGGAATGCCATCCTTCAAATCGAGCTGATCCGCGTAGGGGAAGACCGAGTCCTGGTCGCCGTAGATGATGAGGGTCGGGACCTGGATCCGCTCCAGATCGTCGCGGTTGTCCGCGGCGACGAACCCGGTGAGAGCGGCCTTCCAGACCCGGGCGGGGACCTTCAGGCTCTCGGCGACCACCCGGTTCAGGAAGCCCGCGGGAACGGGCTGGAACGTCGTGCTCACCTGGAAGTCGCGGACGAAGGCGGGATCGACCGGGTCTTGGAGCGTCTGGACGAAGCTCAGCAGGTCGAGGACCACGTCGTTGGCGCCATGAGGAGTGGAGCCCACGAGCACCAGCTTCGAAACCCGGTTCGGGTACTCGATCGCGACCCTCTGGGCGACCACGCTGCCCATGGAGTGCCCCACGATGGCAGCCTTCTGGATGCCAAAGCGGTCCATGAAGGCCACCACGTCGGCCGCGAGGGTGCTCATCTCGTACCCCGCGGGCGGCTTGTCCGAATCGCCGTGGCCGCGCTGGGTCAGGGCATACCCGTGATAGCGAATGGGCAGCAGTTCCAGGACCCGGCTGAAGGAGTACCAGGAGTCTGTATAGCCGTGGAGGAAGATCACCACCTGGCCGTTGCCTTGGCCGCGCTCGGCGTATTCCAGGGTCACGCCGTTGGCGAGCCGGACCGTGCTCTCCGTGACGCCGCCGCCGCGGCGGCCAGGTGCGGCGGCCACCGGCGCTGACCAAGCGAGCAGCCCGGCCAGGATCACGAACAGGGCGAGGATCTTCGGGGCTGTTCCACGCATACGTAGCTCCTTTGGGTTTCTCTCCGGGCAGATTTTACCTCATTCTCTTGTTATACCCGGTGAACGGCGGGGTAGGGCCGGCTGACACCGGGCCGCCACTTCCGTCACGCCCTTGACAACGGGAAATACTCATTTGTAGTATAACCCCAGGCCGGCCGAACGCCGGTCCTTCTTTATAGCTCCGATATGCTCATAATGAGCATAGGAAGATAGGGGGAGAGATCGGATGAACCTGGAGACTCCTCGGCCGTACGCCTCGCTGGACTTCACGCCGGACGTGGCTCGCGCGACCGCCGCCATCCACGAGAAGGTGCGCTCGGTGATCCCGGATCTGGAGTGGCCGGTCCATGCCCCGTACATCGCGGCCATCAACGAGCTGAAGCGGCAGAAGAACGCCGTCGTCCTGGCCCACAACTACCAGACGCCGGAGATCTTCCACGGCGTGGCCGACATCGTGGGCGACTCGCTGGCCCTGGCCCAGCAGGGGGCCAAGACCGGCGCCGACATCATCGTGCTGGCCGGCGTCCACTTCATGGCGGAGACGGCGAAGATCCTATCGCCGGAAAAGACCGTTCTGATCCCCGACTTCGAGGCCGGCTGCTCGCTCGCCGCGTCCATCACGGCCGAGGACATCCGCCTCCTGCGCCAGCGCTACCCCGGCGTGCCAGTGGTGACCTACGTCAACACCTCGGCGGCGGTCAAAGCCGAGTCGGACATCTGCTGCACCTCGGCCAACGCCGTGGCCATCGTCGAGTCGCTCGGCGTGGACCGGGTGATCTTCCTGCCCGACGAGTACCTCGGCAAGTACGTGGCCTCGCAGACGAACGTCGAGATCATCCTCTGGAAGGGCCACTGCGAGGTGCACGAGCGCTTCACGGGCAAGGAGCTGCGCGCCTACCGCGACGCCCAGGGCGGCGACATCCAGATCCTGGCCCACCCCGAGTGCCCGCCGGACGTGCTGGCCGAGGCGGATTTCGTGGGCTCGACGGCCGCCATGGCGCGCCACGTGGGCGAGGCCCGGCCGCGGCGGGTGGTCATGATCACCGAGTGCTCGATGAGCGACAACGTCTCCGTGGACTATCCAGACGTCGAGTTCATCCGCCCCTGCAACCTCTGCCCGCACATGAAGCGGATCACGTTGCCCAAGATCCTGCGCTCGCTGCAGACGATGGAATACAAAGTCGAGGTCGACCCCGAGGTCGCGGCCCGCGCCCGGGTGGCGGTCGAGCGCATGCTCGCCGTCGGGAGGAGGGAAGGCAAGTGAACGGATTCCACGGTGATTTGAGGGGGTCCAGCGGTTCTGGCCGGCTCGGAGTGGACGGGATCTCGCGCTCCGAGGTCCTGGTGGTGGGCACTGGCGCCGCCGGGTTGACGGCCGCGCTCGGCTGCGCGCCTTTGCGCGTGACTGTGCTGACCAAGGCCCGCCTGGGCTTCGGCGGTTCCAGCGCCTGGGCTCAGGGCGGCATCGCCGCCGCCGTGGGCAAGGATGACGCACCGTCCCTGCACGCCGCGGACACCATGGCCGTGGGCGCGGGGCTCAACGATCCGCGGGTCGTGGACATCCTCACCGCCGAGGGGCCGGATCGAGTGAAGGCCCTGCTCGCCCTGGGCGCCCATTTCGATCTGGACGACAAGGGCTCGCTCTCCCTCGGCCGCGAGGCCGCCCACAGCCGCCGCCGCATCCTCCACGCCCGCGACGCCACGGGCGCCGAGGTCGTGCGCACCCTGGTCGAAGCCGTCCGCCGGTCCCCCGACGTCCGGGTGGTGGACGAGACCTTTGCCATCGATCTCGTGGTCGAGGACGGCCAGGTGGTGGGCGTCCTGGCTCTCCACGCGGACGGCCGGCGCGTGCTCCATCTCGCGCCCGCCGTGGTGCTGGCGACCGGCGGCCTGGGCCAGCTTTACCTCCACACCACCAACCCGCGGGAAGCCACCGGCGACGGCCTCGCCATGGCCGCCCGGGCCGGTGCCCGTCTGGTGGACCTGGAGTTCGTCCAGTTCCACCCCACGGCCCTCGCGGCCGGCGCCGATCCCATGCCCCTGCTCACCGAGGCCCTGCGCGGCGAAGGCGCCGTCCTGATCGACGAGAACGGCCACCGCTTCATGAAGGACGAGCATCCGGACCTGGAGCTCGCGCCCCGCGACGTGGTCGCCCGGGCCATCTGGAGCCAGCTCATGGCGGGGCACGGCGTCTTCCTGGACGCCCGCGAGGCCGTCGGCAGCGAATTCCCCGAAGAGTTCCCGACCGTCTTCAAGCTCTGCCAGGAGCACGGCCTCGACCCGCGGACCGAGCTCATCCCCGTCTCGCCGGCGGCCCACTACCACATGGGTGGCATCGCCGTGGACGAGCGCGGCCGGACCTCGCTCACCGGTCTCTGGGCCTGTGGCGAGGTCGCCGCGACTGGTGCCCACGGAGCCAACCGGCTGGCCAGCAACTCGCTCCTGGAAGCGCTGGTCTTCGGCGCCCGCGTGGCCGAGGATCTGCGGGACGGCCTGCCCGTGGGACGAGTTCCGCGGGGTCGCCGCCTCGTAGGAGCCGTCCTCGGCCTCGACGGACCTGCTGACGTCGACCTGACGGCCAAGGTCCGGCGGCTGATGTGGGAGAAGGTCGGAGTCGTGCGCGACGAGGCGGGCCTGACCTTCGCCGTCGAAGAGCTGAAGCGCCTCGCGTCCCGGCATCCACGGGCGGCGGGGGAGGCCCGCAACCTCCTCAGCATCGGCCGTCTCGTGGCCGCGGCGGCCCTGGAGCGCCGGGAGAGCCGGGGCGGGCACTACCGTTCCGATTATCCGGTTCCTGATCCCGCCTGGCAGCGGCGCCTGTTCCTCACCGCCGCGCCGGATGGCTCGACCTGCTTCGAATCCCCGAAGGGTGCCGCTGCGACGACCGCGCAGGAAGCGCCGGTCCTGGTTGCTGCCGGGGGCCGCGCTTCGTGAACGGCAGTCCCAATCTCTATTCTCCATTCCTGCCTCCTCTTCTCTACGAGCCGCTGATCCGGCGGGCTCTGGAAGAGGATTTCGGCCGGGCCGGAGACCTGACCAGCGACGCCATCCTCCCCCCGCACCTGATCGGGCAGGCCGAGATCGTGGCCCGCGCCGAAGGCCGTCTGGCCGGCCTCCAGGTCGCCCTCTCCGCCTTCCGCCTGCTCGATTCCTCGTTCGAGATCGAAGAGCTCGCCACGGATGGTGAGGACTTAGCGGCCGGCGCCGCGATTGCCGCCCTCCGTGGCCCCGCGCGCGCGCTCCTCTCCGGTGAACGCACGGCGTTGAACATCCTCGGCCGTCTCTGTGGCATCGCCACGGCCACGCGCAACATGGTCCGCCTTGTCGAGCCCCACGGCGCCCGCATCGTCTGCACCCGTAAGACCACTCCGGGCCTGCGTGTGCTGGAGAAGTACGCCGTCCGCTGCGGAGGCGGCCACAATCATCGTTATGGTCTCGACGATGCTGTCCTCATCAAGGACAACCACATTGCGCTTGCTGGTGGATTGAAGGTGGCGGTTGAGCGGGCGCGTCGCTCAGTGGGGCACCTTGTGAAGATTGAGGTCGAGGTGGATTCCTTGGAACAGCTTCGCGAGGCTTTGGATCTTGAAGTCGAAGTGGTGCTCCTGGATAACATGTCTTTGGAGATGTTGCGCGAGGCGGTTGCGATGGCGAAGGGGCGGGCTGTAACAGAGGCTTCGGGGGGAATTAATTTCAACACCGCGGCTGATATTGCAGCAACGGGCGTTGATCTCCTTTCCGTCGGTTGGTTGACCCACAGCGCGCCAGCATTAGACGTTGCGCTGGATATAGAGTAAGTACCCGTAACCTCTCCGTTCGAATCGGCACCACCGTTCCGTAGTCTCTTCGAAGGGTGCGAACCTGCCGATTTCATCCGTCGTGGTTACGGCACGGACGGGCATGGACGAATTACGGACAGGGCACGGACGATCACGTATTTAACGATCACGCAATCCGCTAATATCCATTTTTTGGATTGGGGATGTAAATAAAGGTGGTGCCGGACGGATCCGCCATGCCTTCGTAGAGACGCCCGGCCGTTGGTGCACCCCGGAGAGGGGTGGTGGTTGAGGACTTGGCGTCTCTACGGGACGGTGTTGCCTTCGTGCATGGAGGAGATTACGGAGGGCGGTTTTGCCGTTATAAAAGCTACGGCCCAAAATTACAAAGATCATCCGCCCGTAGCGCCTCATGCCCCACGCTGAAGCGGCCGCCGGCGGTCATGATCGTGCTCACCCAGCCTTGAGCGTGGGTGGAGTCCTGGTGCCAGAGATCCAGCATCAGCCAGCCGAAGGGATGGGGAGCCGGCAGGGCCGTGGTGCCCATGTGGACCTTCTGGGTCGCCAAGGGAAAGGCGTTGCCTCTCAGGATCTCCATGGGATTCTCTTCCTCGTCGAAGAAGACGAGTTGCATCTCGCCGAGCGGCGCCCAACTGGGCGAGGTTCCGCAGGCGGTGAGGGGAGCGGTGGCGCGGCGGTTGTCCCGCCAGACGACCAGGTCAGTGCCGCCCGAGAACGGACCGCCGTCCAGGTAGCGGCTGTAGTAGAGGCTGGAGAGCGGGATGCGCTCGTCGCGCCCGTCGAAGCCCACGTAGCGGCCGTAGAAGGTGTACTCCCCGCCCATGAAGAAGTCCGGGTCGGCCACGATCGAGACGGCGGTCTGACCGTCCGAGGTGTTCTGCCGGGAGTTGACGTAGTAGTACTGGCCCCAGAGCACGTTGGCGTCGCTCGCGAGGCCGGTCCCGCCCTTGGCGAAGTAGTTGGGCGCCACGGGGGTGTTTTCCGTCGATCCCATGGTCCGCGGGGTGCAGCGGTTCACGGTATCGATGGTGATGTAGCCGGTTGCGACGTTCGGACCCGCGGAGCCGCTGCCCGCGCACTGGGAAGCCGAGACGGGCTTGCCGGTGTGGGCGTTCTTCAGATAGGCCAGTTGATTGGCGTCGAGGGGGGCCGCGACTCCGCCACCGACTTCGGCGCAGCCGGTGAACAGGGTGCTGTTGTTGTTGTTCGAGAGGGACCCCACGTTGCTCGCGTCCGGGCCCGTCACCGGCAGCGCCGCCTGGGTGAAGAGGTCGCGTACGTTCAGCGTCTGCACGTCGTAGCCCGTGAGGTAGACGTCGAAGGCAAGCGTCGGTACGCTCCAGTCGGTCCACAGCACCACGCGGGCGAGGGTCGACCTGGCCGAGGCGTTGTTGATCGAGACCAGGGTGGTCTGTCCCTGGGTATCGGCGAGGTCGACTTCAAAGTACGGGATGAGCAGGGTGGCCGCGGGCTGGTCCGCCACGCGGCAGTTGCCGTCCAGGACGCCAGCGGCAAGAGGAGTCACCGAGAGTACCAGGGCCAGCGGAAAGAGAAGGGACCGGAAGCATCTTGAGGCCACGGCTGTTATCTCCACGTAGAATAGGGGTTTGGACTGGCGTCCATATTCCCCGCTCGCCCTCTCCCCTTATGACAGCGCCCCACTGCTACTTTCATGCCATGTCTCTCGAACCCTCGCAGCGGTTAGACTAGGACCCTATGAGCGAGACTCTAGTGCAGCTCGGCCGAGGCAGCTCAGCAAGCCCGTCCGCCCCCCGCCGCGAGGGGAGGCCGGAGTGGCTCCGGATCCGGCTCGCGACGCCGTCGTCCTATCACCAGGTCCGCTCCCTCGTGGAGCGCCTGAACCTTCATACGGTTTGTCAGGAAGCCCGCTGCCCCAACATCTATGAGTGCTGGGGCGAGCATGGCACGGCGACTTTCATGATCCTGGGTGATATCTGTACCCGCCGGTGCGGCTTCTGCGCCGTTACTTCCGGCCGGCCGCAGGCGGGCGTCGACATCCAGGAGCCCGGGCACGTGGCCGAGGCCGTGGCGGTGATGAAGCTGCGCCACGCCGTGATCACGTCGGTGGACCGCGATGACCTGCCGGACGGCGGCGCCGGTCACTGGGCGCGGGTCGTGGAGGCTGTCCACGAGCGCAACACTGGATGCGCCGTCGAGGTGCTGACCCCGGATTTCCGCGGCGTGCCGGACGCGCTCGACGTGGTGCTCGCCGCCCGGCCCGAGGTCTTTTCCCACAACATGGAGACGGTGCCCCGGCTCTACCGCCAGGCCCGTCCCGGCAGCCGCTACGACCGCAGCCTGGCCTTGCTGGCCGAGGCCGCGCGCCGCCGCGACGAAGGGGAGTACGCCGGCCGCGTCAAGACCGGCATCATGCTCGGCCTGGGCGAGACGGCGGACGAGGTCTACTCGACCCTCACCGACATCCGCGGCGCGGGCGTCGAGGTGGTTACGCTGGGCCAGTACCTCCAGCCCACGCCCAAGCACCTGCCGGTGGACCGCTGGGTCCATCCGGACGAGTTCGCCGGCTACAAGCAGTTTGCTCTCTCCCTCGGCTTCGCCCATTGCGAGTCCGGCCCGCTGGTGCGCAGCAGTTACCACGCGCATGAGCACGTGCCGGCCGCGGCCAGGGCCTGAACCAGCCCCAAGGACACCAAGGACCCCAAGGACGGGCAGTGAATGATGTGTTGCCGTCCTTGAGGTCCTTGGTGTCCTTGCTGTCCTTCAGGAGAGGGGTTGGGGTGAGGTCGCGGTGGTGACCCGCCAGAGCCCGGCTACGATCAGGGTGAACCCGAGGCCCTCCGCCCAGCCGAACCGTTCCCCCAGGAAGAGGATCCCGAGCGTCGCCGCCACCAGAGGCTGCAAGGTGTTGTAGACCGCCACCAGGGCGGGGGAGGAGCGGCGGATGGCCCAGGTGCTGGCCGCGTAGGCGAACACCGTGGGGAAGGCGATGATGTAGCCCAGCCCCCACCAGGCTCGCGCCGGTACCAGGGCCGGCTGGAGCGCCAGAAGGGCCGGCACAGAGAAGGGGAGCACGCCCAGGGTGCCGAAGAGGAAGGACCAGGCGATCACCGTCCGCCAGGGGAGCCGCGTCAGCACGGGCCGCTGGAGCACCAGGAACAGCGCGTAGCAAAGGCCGTTGGCGAGGATGATGGTATTGCCCAGGGCCGCCCCATGGTCGGCCGAAAAGCGCAGGGGATTGACCAGTACCAGCGCCCCGGCCACCGAGAGGAGAATCCCCACCAGCCGTGCCGCCCCGACCTTCTCAATCCTCAGCGCGGCGGCCGCCGCCACCGCGAACACCGGCACGGAGAGCATCAGGATAGACGCGTTGGTGGCCGTGGTGTGCTTGAGCCCGGTGATGAACAGCACCTGGTTGGCGAACACCCCGAGCCCGCCCAGGAGAGCGAGCGTGGGCAGGTCCCGCCCGGCCGGGACGAACCGGTCCCGCCGCCAGGCCAGGATCAGGAGGATGGGTGTCGCGATCCCCACCCGGATCGCCGCCAGCGCGAGGGGCGCCAGATCCGCCAGCACCGCCTTGGCCACCACGTGGAAGACCCCGAAGACGAGCTGGACGAGCAGAAGCGTGAAGTGCACCCGGCTTGCCGGGGCGGAGGAGGGAGCGGTTGCCATGGTAGGCGATGTTATCGCGGGCCGAAACCCCGCCCGGGCATAAAGGCCTGGGGGATGCAAAAC
>CAXTNS010000217.1:1266-9732 GCA_964245465.1 uncultured Thermoanaerobaculia bacterium | reverse complement strand
CGGGCAAAAGGCCCTCTTAAGCGATCACGGATGTAGTTCGGAACCCCCCAAAGCTCTTCATGCCCCGTCCGGATGAGCACCGCATCCCCCTCATGGATGTCTTCCGGCTTGAGCTTCTGATGCCGCGAGTGAAATAAGCGGACGCTCATTTCCATTAAAACAAGAGAAACTTCCTCGACATCAGCGCCGACGTCGTGGAGCACATCGACCTGATCTTCTTCGGTGACCCGAAAACGGCAGCGTCGAAGGTACTGGGCTGAGATACCTCCAAAGAGCGCACCCGTACCTGCGACTCTCCAAACTATCATCCATCTCACTAGTGGCAGAACACAGATATAACTTACTTCAGTTCCCCGTCCGCACCCTTAAAGGCATACCTAATTGCAACAGCTTAGAAACAATAGATCCGAGATTTGGAAGAGGGCCAATATTCTGTGTGTCAGGAAATCCAGGCGCACTGCGCTGAGGCTGCCCTGTTTGAATAAGCAGGTCCCTCATAAATTTAGGTGGAAGGGGAGGAATGCCCGCAGCTCTAACCATACCTGCAATACACGCTACTACTCCGGCCACCATAGATGCTGCACTGGAGGTTTCTCGAAAACTACGTGTGTAGCAGCGTGAAGGATCCGGATCGTTGTGGAGATCAAAGAATTCTGGAGCGCTTCGCCCCCCGCAAGTGGCTACGTTTTCCCCCCAGCCTTGGACATCCAATCGAGAGCCAAAATTCGAGAAACGCCTCCTCACAAGCGGAGTTGGGCCAATTGCAGAGCCGCCTGAACCTACGAGAATGGCGCCCGAATCGCGCTGCCGCGGAATTCCCGCACCATCGAGGTCCCTTCCGGCGTTGCCGGCCACCTCGATGACGTAGATTCCCTTGGCGACTGCCAGTTGCAGAGCAGTAAAAACGGAAGGCACCCTCTCACTAGGGAACATGTCCGACGTTTGCAACTCCAGCAGTATGACGTTTCCTGGGTTCAAACTGGCTGCCGCAATCCTTACAGCTTCCTCTATGTTCCAACGGCCATTGGACTGAGCAGGAGAAACTCCGCCCGTAGAGGCACCTGGAGCAATTCCGACCACTCCAACTCTAACCGGATTCGCGTCTGCCCCTATAACTCCAAGCACAGCGGTCCCGTGATCTGTCTTCCGGGAAGGCCCCGCGACAACGTTGAGCGAATTCTGCTGCAGATCCTCATGGTCAAAATTCCAGCCCCACTCAATATCGATCACATTGATGGCCTGTCCTTCTCCTCCTAGCATTCTCCAAGCGGCGGCTACGTCGAGGCATCCAGGGTTGGACTGGAGATAGACTTGTTTATCGGTTAGATCAGGCGTAAAACCAGCATTATCCACGGCAGCAGTTGGTTCCGTAGACACACGGCTTCGGAAACGAGTTGTAGGGCGGCCTTCAATCTCGACATTTCCTACGCCTTCTATGCTGACTAATCTTTCCCTAAGCTTTTCCGCCTCTTCAGCGTCGCGTACGAATGCGTGGCGGAATCTCGAGAGATCGCCTATAACCTCCTTATCCTCGTCAACCTCCAAAGCCGATACGGATTCTCGGATCTCAGCCGCCGGAGCAGAGAAGACCGGCTCTACACCTCCGATCAAAGAGACATCATCAAAGACTGAGGCCAAATCGACGGAACTTTCGGCCGCATCCAAACCTCTATTCTGCGGACCCCCGACAAGAGATTGATCGTACTCCCATACGATTCGCCACATAACGTTAACTCCCTAAGGACAAGCCGGAGTGGCGACTGATTCGCACTTGCTGCTCCCACTAGGTATATTGTCCTTGATAGCACGAACCGCATAAAAGAGCGCAGTGTTTGGCAAGACTCCTTGCCTATCTTCAAAAGGAGGCTTAGTTGTTGTAGTCAACGGCTGCAGGGCGTTACAAGACGTAGTGCTCCGGAGCACTTCGTAGTTACCGGTTCCTTCTATCTCTTTCCATTGAAGCCTGACTGTTCGACAATCCACGATCGTCAACTTGAAGTCCTGGGGAGGCATCGGGCTTGAACCAGGTGCCGCAGGAGTCGACGGAGACGTCCCCGGCGAGTTACCCCCAGTCTGAGTTGAAGTGGTAGATCCGGTCGTGCCGGTACCTGACGGAGTCTTAGAGGTATTGTCCTGAACTTGCTGGAAAGGCTTCTCGAGACGACCACTAGGGTTAAGGAAAGTATACGACCAAGCGAAGAAAATACCTCCCTTCACCTGCGAACCAAGGTTAGAGAGTATATTTGCTTCAACCGGCTTGTTGATATCAGTTCCCGAAGGGAGTCGATCGACAGAACCCCAGTTATAACCGAGCGTAAAGGCGCCCGCTTTTTCGAGCCTCCAAGTAAGGCCTGTAAAGTAGGTCGTCTTGTTTGCCTCATTGATCCCAAGGCCGAAGGTAAAAGCAGGGGCATATACGGACCACTCTGTGTTGAACACGTGCACAAAAGCACCGACACCCAACCTCGCCTCGTCTTCCGCCTCTCGATCACGCACTACGAACGGCTTTACTGCCGCATTTGGCATCTCGGACTCTGGCCTCATCTGAATACCAAACTTAGGGTCTGTCAGAAAGCTTGTTGTAAAGGCACCAGCCATTTCGTAGTCCCATTTCCTCTCCGGAACTGTTATCACCAAAGTCACGTCATTCAATGCCACAGCCGCGCCGCTCGTTGGGTTAAATTCAACTAACGGCAAAGCATTGATCTTTTTGATATCCACGATATACCCGCCGTTCTTGGCTTCATGAGGAATGGTTATCCGCTTTTCACTTTCTGGACCCTGACTACAAGTTGGCGTAGTATCAGCAGGGGTAGATTCTCCTTGAGGGCGAGGAAACGATCTGACCCCATAATCAAAAAGCTGAAGACAGGTATTAATCACCTTTAGAGTAATGATCTGACCAGGTTTGGCATTCACCTCAAAGCTCTGATCCTTATTGGTGCCAGCGTGATCGTACACGATCTCTACGGGATTCATGCCCGATTGGGAAGCCTCGGATTTTTTCGGCGTCTCCTGTGCATTGGCGCCAGCACCGACAAGGATGGTAAATAAAAGAATTGCCAGAATGCGAAGCTCTCTCATCGCGCACTCCTTCTTTATAAGACGACCACGCAGGACCGTGGAAGTCCATCGTCAAGGGTAGAGACGGACAAGGCAAAGAATTTCTCCCTCCGCTTCCAGGAACCCCCAGGACTGACGCTACACTGACGCCCCTAGCTACGGTCTACCACTCTGGCCGGGCTTGGATGGGTGGGCTCACGGCAGCGGCCGCCCGGGCACCAACCCCCGCAGAAAGTCCTCACAAGGCAGGCAGCGGATCCCGTCGATCTCCAGGGTTTCCCGGCCGCGGTACAGGAGACGGCACGTCGCCTCGGGGTAATCCTCCCGAAAAGCCTTGAGCCCTTTGAGATCCGCGGCCCGGATCGCGGCGGCGTGCTTGACCTCGAAGGCCCAGAAGCCGTCCCGGCCGTAGAGGACGAGATCGACCTCGTTGCCGGCCTTGGTCCGCCAGAAGCTCAAGGAGAGATCCGCCTCCGAATAGTCGATCCAGGCCCGCAGATGCTGGGCGACCAGCCCTTCGAGGGCGGCGCCGGCGATCTCCTCAGGCCGGTCCAGCGGTCCCGCCGGCCTCATGGCGACGTAGACTCCGGCGTCAAACCAGAAAAACTTGGGGTGCGCGGTCAAGTTGCGCTGCGCCCGCTTGGTGAAGACCGGGACACGGAAGGCCAAGAGGAGGTCTTCCAGGATCTCCAGATAGCCTTCGACGGTTTTGCGGCTGACCTGGCACTCCCCGGGCCACCTCCGAGACGTTGAGCACCGCGGCATGGGAGAAGCTGACGGCTTCCAGGAAACGGGCGAAGCTGTCGAAGCGCCGGACGAGACCCTCCATCTGGACTTCCTCCCGCAGATAGAGTCCGACGTAGGCTTTCAGAGCCTCCCTGGGCTCCGCCGCGCTCCACACCAGAGGCACCAGCCCCTGGGTGAGAGCGGACTCCAGGCGAAAACGGTCTCCCAACTCCGCCGCCATGAACGGGTGCAGGGACCTGAGGAGCGCCCGGCCGGCGAGCAGGTCCACGCCCTCCCGACGGAGCTTCCGGGCGCTGGAGCCGGTGAGCACGAACTGATGACCGGGAACCGTCTCGATCAGGTCATGCACCACGTCGAGGAGGACCGGCGCCTTCTGCACCTCGTCGATCACCACCACCGCCTTGTCCGGATTGCCGGTGACGACCTCTCGCAGCCGCTCGGGCCGGGCCGCGTAGAGCCGATGGACGTCAGGAGCCAGCAGGTCGATCCAAAGCGCGTCTGGGTACGCCTCGCGGAGCCATGTCGACTTGCCCGTGCCGCGGGGGCCGAAGAGAAAGTAATGAGCCCGGGGATCTCGGAAGAATCGGAGGACTGTTGCCATTTTTCCTTCGTTTCTGGCGGTAGCGTCGCCAGATTGTAGGCGATCCAGGTCTATGACAGCAAACGCTCAGTCCGGCGACTCCGCCGAGCACCCCGCAACCCCGCCATGCCACGAGCAACAGCCTCGATGCGATCCCCCACAGATGCACGTGGGCGACCGCGTCCCGTCGTTGCACAGAAGCGGGGCGTAGGCCCACCTCCTCTGGGCCGCCTCCCGAGCGGCTTCCTCCCTCCGGCGAGCTCGTTCGGCCGCCCGGGCTTCGGCTTCCCGCTGGCGCTCGATCTCGGCCAGGCGTTGCTCTCGAAGCTCCCCGCACTTCTCCTCGACCTCTTGAGGCGTCAACGAGGAATTGTCCGGCGGAGCCGGGAGGGAGGCCAGACCCTGGATGTGAGGGGTGATGTCCTGGCAAGCCGCCACTCGGTCTTCCAGAGACTTGCGGCGGGATTGGATCACCTTCCAGAGCGGCAGGGCGTCTTCCAGGTACACACGGCGGCGGAGGCCCGCCAGAGATCCGGTCTGCCGGAGCTCAGGGGGAGCGGAATCGAGCACGGCAGCGCTCTCGGCGAACTCGCCCTTCTCCTGGAGGGCTGTGCCGGCCCGGACCGTGACGTCCACCGCATGCGCCCGGGCCTGCTCGCGGCCCGCCTCCGTCAGGAAAGGCAACGCGACCGCCTCCCAGGCCTGCCGCGGCTCACGGGCCTGCCGGACCCTTCCAAGCTGGAGCTGATCGTGAAAAGAACCGGCGGGCTCCGCTTCGATCCCGAGATCGAAACAGGCCGCCGACTCGCGCAGGGCCTCCTCCAACCGGCCTCTCGACGCCTCCGCTCGGGCGTGGTCGAGCGAGGGTCCGCCCGTCATCGCGACACCGGTCTGCGTCAAGGCCACCAGCAACGCCGGCAGGCCCGCCAGGAGGGCTCCCTTTTGATTGCGGCGATCCACCGGGAGAACCCACCAGAGGACCAGGGGGACGATACAGAGGCCCAAGACCAGCGCGAGAAACCAGAGCAGCTCGTAATTCGGCGTCGAGCGAAAGAACGAGTGCCTCGCTCCGTACCAGATCGCCAGAGCGAACCCCGCCAGGACGGCCCCCGCCATCCCTTGCAACGTCCTGCGCCGCCGGCGCTCAAACGGCCCTCGGCTCGAATCGTTCTCGGCGACCTCGCCATCCCATCCCTGGACCTGGACCGAGCCCGTGACGCCTCCGAGCTGGTAGACCACGGTCGTGGTCTCGCTTCGGAAGATCTGGAGGGCAACTTCTTGGAGCCTGTCCTCCTTCGGATCGACACCTCCGAGATCCGGGAGCCGAAGGACGCTCCTCAGCTCCGCGGGCGCCTCCTCGATCGTCCGGCCTCTCCAGGACATCAGGAGAGGAACAGGGCATCCAAAGAAATCGGTATCAAACCGGTCGGGGTCGGCACATCCTGGCAGCGTCTGAGCCAGCACCTCGCTTCCAGCGCAGGTGACGCGAT
This sequence comes from uncultured Thermoanaerobaculia bacterium, assembly GCA_964245465.1. Taxonomy (GTDB): domain Bacteria; phylum Acidobacteriota; class Thermoanaerobaculia; order Multivoradales; family UBA5704; genus DATARR01. The sequence goes on along the minus strand of CAXTNS010000217.1, from coordinate 3,852 downwards.
CGAAGGATTCCTCCGCGATCTCGAGCCACTCCTCGACCTTGCCCTTGCCATCGCAAGGCCCACAGGGAACTCTCCCGTCAAAGCAGGCGCAGGTCCTCCTCCCGCTCTTCCGGCAGACGCGGCAGCCGATCATCCGCCTCGACCGCGGAGACCAGGTCAAGCCGCTTCCGTTGCAGGAATCGCAGGGAATCGACGCGGAGCCCTGGCAGGTGAGACAGCGAACTCTCTTCTCACCCTCACAGGTCCGGCAACGGGAAACCTGGAGGGTGCGGGCCGGCAGAGACTCCAGGGATTCCGCCCAGGGATCGAACGAGTCCGGGTCCAGAGGCTCCCGGATATTCCGGACCCGGCTCTCCGTGACCGCCCGCCGAACGACGATCCGGCGGCTCCGTCCCCGCCATCGCACCCGGACCAGTTCGACCGGCTCCGGCGCGCTCTCGCGGACCGCCGCCTCGAATTCGCGCCCCGAGATCAGAAACCGTCGAGTCCAACGCCCAGCCGCCCGGATCGCCGGGCCCGTTTCCTCCAGCCTGCCACTCCGTGCTTCCAGCAAGGGCCACAGACCTCCTGAACGTCAAAGACAGCGTGGCCGCTTATTTGTTGAGTATCCTCTCTAGTGTACTCTGTCCCTCAGGAGGAAACCTGCCATGAAGAAGAAGGAAGTCAAGAAGTTGACCCTCACCAAGGAAACCCTGGAGCGCTTGGACGACCAGACTCTGGCCCGCTTCGGCGTTCGCGGTCTTGGGATCGCCCTGAGTGACTCCCTGCCTCAGTGCTGCGGCACCGACTGAGCCGCTCCCTCACACCCAGCCCCGTCAGGGGTGACAGACCGTAGCCCGGCGGCGTGAGCTCCGGGAAAGCACGTCCCACTCACTCATCTTTCAAGCCCCGAAGGGGCGGCAGGAGGCTTCCCTCCTTCTTGGACTCTCTCGACCGCATCCTCTATGATTCGACTCTCCAGATCGAGTCGTGCGGCATGCGCCTGCCTCCGCAGCGCAAGCGCTTTGGCTGGAAACGTTTCCGAGAAAGGCCCGGATCAGCCGGACCTTCGGGGACATCGCTTAGACCAAGATTGGGACAGAGGAGAGCCGAATCAGGTGGACCCCCAAAAGCTGCTTGCCGCCGGCACCATCGTCCGCGGCCCTCTCCTGCCCGAGCCCATCGAGGTCATCGTCACCATCCCGATGGGCGACTCCCTCAAGCTCATCGGCAAGGGGCTCCGCTCCGGCCGTTCCTATGACCCCATCGTCGACGCCGCACAACTCGCCCAGCTCATCATCTCTCCCGCCGAAGAGCCTTTTGACGGCGACCCGGTGCGCTTCCGGCTCGGTGTAGAGGCCACCCGGCTCGGGCTAGCCTACGAATACGACCCTTACTTCTCCCTCTCCATCGCCCGCATCGATCCGTTGCCACACCAGCTCGAAGCGGTCTACGACTACTTTCTTGCCCTCCCACGCATCCGGTTCCTGCTCGCCGACGACCCTGGCGCGGGCAAGACGATCATGGCCGGCCTCCTCTTGAAGGAGCTGAAAATCCGCGGCCTCGTCAAGCGCACTCTCATCGTCGCCCCAGCTAACCTCACGTTCCAGTGGCAGCGGGAGATGAAGGACAAATTCCGCGAGACGTTCGACGTCATGCGCGGTGAGGTCCTGCGCAGCCAGTACGGCCAGAACCCCTGGCAGGAGAAGAACCAGGTCGTCACCTCGGTCTCCTGGATCTCTCGCGTGGAGGACGCCCGCGACAGCCTGCTGCGGAGCCACTGGGACCTCGTAATCGTCGACGAGGCCCACAAGATGAGCGCCTACAGCCAGGACAAGAAGACTCTGGCCTTCCACCTCGGCGAGGAGCTCTCAGACCGCACGGACCACTACTTGCTGATGACGGCTACGCCGCACAAAGGCGACCCCGAAAATTTCCGGCTCTTCCTCTCCCTGCTCGATCGTGATGTCTATGGCGATGTCCGGAGCCTGGAAGAAGCCATGGCCCGCCGCTCTGCTCCCTTCTACCTGCGGCGCACCAAGGAAGCCCTCGTCTCTTTCCCGGACGAGAACGGCGACTCGCACCCTCTTTTCACCAACCGCGAGGTGAGCACAGCCAGCTTCTCCCTCGACGGCGAAGAGTACGAGTTATACGACGAGCTCACCCGCTACGTCGAAGACCAGTCGATCAAAGCCGCCGCCAGCGATTCTCCCCAGGCTCGCGCTCTGGGCTTTACCATGGCCATGCTCCAAAGGCGGTTTGCTTCCAGCCTCTATGCCGTGCGCCGGAGCCTCGAGCGGATGCGCGACCGCCGTCAGCGCATCCTCGACAACCCGGAAGCCCATCGCAAGGACCAGATCGAGCGCCGGTTGCCGGAAGACTTCTACGACCTCCCCGAGGAGGATCAGGAAAAAATCCTTGAAGAAGTCGAGCAGGCTGTTCTCTCCGTCGATCCCGTGGCGCTGCGTGATCGGCAGGACGTCGAGCTCGATGCCACGGACGAGGATCGAGTACGGCGGCTGCTCGGTGCGGAAGCGCTCCAGGCGGCGGTCGCGTGCCGTCCACTGAGCCTCGACGATCTCACTGGCCAAGTACGAGGATGAGCCG
>CAXTNS010000217.1:0-1256 GCA_964245465.1 uncultured Thermoanaerobaculia bacterium | reverse complement strand
GCGTGAGGATATCCAGCGCCTGGGTCGGCTCATCGACCATTCCCAGATCCTCGAAGCTCGCCCCGTCGAATCCAAGCTCATCAAGCTCCGTGAAGTCCTTGGCGAGCGGCAGATCTTCGGTGATCCGCGCAACAAGCTACTCATCTTCACTGAGCACAAGGACACCCTTGACTACCTCGCGGGCGACGGCAAAGATGGCCGTCCTCTTGGCAAGCTCCGCGAGTGGGGCCTCACCGTCACCCAGATTCACGGTGGCATGAAGATCGGTGACCGCGACACCCCTGGCACTCGCATCTATGCCGAATGGGAGTTCCGGGAAGAAGCCCAGGTCATGGTTGCCACCGAGGCGGCCGGCGAAGGCATCCACCTGCAAGTCTGCTGGCTGATGCGCAATTACGCCATCCCATCGAAGCCGGTCCGCCTGGAGCAGCGGATGGGACGCATTCACCGCTACGGCCAGAAGCACGACTGCCTCATCTCTAATTTCGTTGCCATTAACACCCGCGAAGGCCGCGTGCTCCATAAGCTCCTCACACGCCTTCAAGAGATCAAGAGCGAGCTCGGCACCGACAAGGTCTTCGACGTCGTCGGCGAAGTCCTCCCCTCCAATCTCCTGGAGAAGCTCTTCCGCGAGATGTACGTTCGCCGCCAGACCGAACCGGGCATTGAGGAGCGCATCGTCCGCGACGTGAGCCCGGAACGTTTCCGGGCCATCACCGAGTCCACACTCGAAGGCCTCGCCAAACGCGAGCTCAACCTCTCTGCCTTGATAGGCAAGTCCGCCGAGGCCAAAGAGCGCAGACTTGTCCCCGAAGTGGTCGAGGACTTCTTCGTTGCCGCCGCGCCGCTCGCTGGTCTCCAGTCCACCGAGGTGCGCAGCCAAGCCCATGTCTATCGCATCGGCCGGGTGCCCCAGCCCATCCTCCATCTCGGTGAGGTGTTGGAGCCCCGATTCGGCCGCTTGGGCCGCAACTACGGACGAGTCACTTTCGACAAAGAAATTCTACGCCAGGACCAGACCCTCGAATGGATCACTCCAGGCCACCCGCTTTTCGAGGCCGTTCGGGCTGATATTCAGGAGCGCGCCACCGACGATCTCCGTCGTGGTGCGGTCTTCTTTGATCTCAACACCGCCCAGCCTTACCGTCTCGACGTATTCGCGGCCTCCATCCGCGATGGCCGCGGTAATACCCTCCATCGCCGCCTCCTCCTCGTCCGTGCCGATGGCGATGGCTCTCTGACCGTACGTCAACCCA
>CAXTNS010000216.1:5660-9741 GCA_964245465.1 uncultured Thermoanaerobaculia bacterium | reverse complement strand
CCACCAGCGCGAGCGCCGCCGCTCCGGCAACGAAACCCTCTCCCTCCCGGATCTCCAGCACACCGTCCGCCACCAGCCGCGCCACGGTGCGCGGGGCGGAGGCTCCCAGCATCTCCGCGACATACCCGGGCAGAGGCCCCGGCTCGCCCAGGGTCAGGAACAGGAGAGCGGTGTCGCGGTCGACCGATTTGACGCCCAGCCCCGCGGAGGCCTCCCGGGGCCGGAGCACGCCGTAGAAGGACGGGTCCCGGCGCAGCTCCGCCAGGGCCTCCCGCTCCTCCGGAGAGAGGCGGTCGAACAGCACGAGCTCGTAGCGCGGGCTGGCGCGGAAATCGCTCCGGAGGATCGGCTGCATGAGTCCAGGATATCCGGATCTCCGGGCCGGCGGCGGAATACCAGCGCCGCCGGCCCGGGGCTCCTAGGCCTGTACCCCGTCCAGCGTCCGCTGGAGCTGCCGCTGCAGAAGGGCCAGGTCCGCGTAGTCCTGCTGCGGCCCGGGCTTGGGCTTGGGAGCACCTCCGCCGTGGCTCGTGGGACGGCACTGGGGGCTCTTGCCGCCCTTGCCGGTGTTGGAGGCGGCGGCATAGGCATATCCCCCACAGCTCGTGCCCGGGCACGTGGCCCACCGGATGGGCTCCGGCAGCACGTCGTTCATGAGGTCCTGGATCCTGAAGGCCATGGTTCTCACCCTCCTTTTCCTCGAGCCGCGCCCGGGGTCCTGGGTCTGAAAAATATCTGGTTGTTGGTACGAAGACAGCTTAGCACGCTCTACTTCAGGGTCAGCATGACGACGTCTCCTTCGTGGAGGACGCGCACCACGTACAGCTCGCGGCCGTCCGGACCCGGGCTGGCGGAGAAGAAGCCGGAATCCGGACCGGAGGCCAGCAGCTCCCAGCGCTTCTTCGTCAGGGTATCGACGGCCCAGACCTCGTCCTCGTCCAGATAGACGAGCGTCCGGCCGTCGTTCAGCCAGACGGGCGTGGTGCCGCTCGGCGTCAGCTTCTCGTAGGTCCGGGAGTCGAACGAGTAGAGGCCGATCCCCACCGGTCCCGGCGCCTGGCCCTCGATGAGGTCGCCGGCGATCCGACGCCCGTCCGCGGACCAGGAGCTGGGACCGAACGTCCACGTCCGGCCGCCCTGGAGGGGCACGGGAACGGGAACCCGGGCCGGGAGGGGCTTCGCGAGGTCGACCGTCACGGTCCCCTGCCGGGACCGGGCGAAGGCCATCCGCCGCCCGTCGGGAGCCCAGATGGGATAGACCACGGAACCACCCTCGATATTCGTCTCCTGCCGCAGATCGCCGCCTCCGGGACGGACCGTCCAGGCCTCGTACCGCCCCGAGCGGTTCGAGTAGAAGAGGAGGCGCGAGCCGTCCGGCGACCAGTGCGGGTGCCGGTCGTTGTCGCGGTCGTTGGTGAGCTGGCGCAGGCCCGTGCCGTCCGCGCGGACGACGAAGAGGTCCTCCTGCGGTACGGTCGAGTGGAAGGCGATCCACCGGCCGTCGGGCGAGACGCGGCAGGACCGGATGCCCAGAGCGCTCTTGAGGAGGGGCACCGCGGCGCCGGTGACCTGGCCCGTGGCGGGATCGAGGTCGATCCGCTCCAGGTGCGTCCGGCTGTCGCTCACGGCGAAGACCATCCGGCGGCCGTCCCTGGAGAGGGAGAGCAGAGAGCTCTCCTGGGACGACGTCGTCACCGTCTGCGGCTCGCCTTCGGCCCGGCCCGAGCGCTCGTCGATCCTCACCCGCCAGAGGCTCATGATGCCACTGCGGTCGCTCGCGAAGTAGAGGAACCTGCCGTCGGGCGACCAGACGGGGTTCCAGTTGAGGTAGTCGTCGTCGGTCACCGCCACGGGATGGCCGCCGTCCGCGTCCACCGTCCAGACCGTCCGCTGCGCGCTGCCGGCGGGCAGCCCCCAGAAGGCGATGCGCGTGCCGCGCGGCGACCAGCTCGGCTGCACGGCGTCCCCCGTGGGGAGCTGCCGCTTCTCCCTCGTCGCCAGGTTCACCCGCCAGAGGTGGCTGGTGTCGTGCCGGACCCCCGGATCGCCGACGCCCTCGGTGGCCACCACGAGCTTCCAGCCGTCGGGCGACCAGGCCGGGTTGAAGCCGAAGTCCGTGACGCGGCGCACGGACTCCCCCGTCGCCCCCATGACGAAGACGCCGCCGCCCTCCCGCTCCGAGCGGAACGCGATCTGCCGGCCGTCGGGCGAGAAGGCCGGCTGGGTGTCGTCCACCGGCGAGTCCGCCGTGAGGTTGATCGGATTGCCGCCGCCGGTGCGCTGGAGGTAGAGATCCAGATTGCCGGGCGCAGTGACCTTGACGTAGACGAAGAAGGTGCCGTCCGGCGACAGGCTGGGGAACGACTCGCGCCCCTCCTGATCGGTCAGGCGCGTGAAGCTCGCCTGGACCGGAACAGCGTCCCGCCCGCGAACCAGCGTCCAGATCCCCACGCCGCCAAGAATCAACGCGAGCGCGGCGAGCGCGGACGGGGCCCACCCCCAGGGGCTCCTCCTCCTAGGGGCGGCCGGGGGGATCAGCATCGTCCCGGTCAGGGCCGCGCCCCGGAAGGCGCGCAGCTCGGAGAACGCCTCCTCGGCCGTGGCGTAGCGGTCCGCGGGGTCCCGGGCCAGCAGCCGGTCGACGATGCGGGCCAGCTCCGGAGGCGTCTCGGGCCGGGCCTCGCGCAGGGGCCGCGGGCGCTCGTGGAGGATCGCGTGGATCGTCGCCGGCTCGCTGCCCCCCTGGAACGGCCGCCGGCCGGCCAGCATCTCGTAGAGCACCACGCCCAGCGACCAGAGGTCCGTGCGGGGGTCCACCTCGTCGCCCCGCGCCTGCTCGGGCGACATGTAGGCCGGCGTGCCCATGGACGAGCCCGCCCGGGAGAGGGCCGCCGAGCCCGCGAGCTTGGCGAGGCCGAAGTCGAGGATCTTCACCACCCCATCGCCCCCATCGCCCGTGACGATCAGGTTGGCCGGCTTGACGTCTCTGTGGACGATGCCGTTCCGGTGCGCCTTGGCGAGCCCCCGGGCCACCTGCTCGGCCAGGTCCGCGGCTTCCGCCACGGGCAACGGCCCGCGCTCCAGCTTGCGGCGCAGGGTCTCCCCGTCGTAGCAGGGCATGGCGAGGTAGAGCCGGCCGTCGGGGGTCTCCCCCAGCTCCAGGATGGTGCACAGGTTCGGGTGGTCGAGCGACGAGGCCGCCCGCGCCTCCTGCATGAAGCGCGCCTTGGCGTCCGGGTCGCGAGTCAGCTCCGGCGGCAGGAACTTCAAGGCCACGACGCGCGAGAGCCGCGTGTCCTCGGCCTTGTAGACCACCCCCATGCCGCCGCTGCCCAGCAGCTCCAGCACGCGGTAGGGGCCGATCCTACGGCCCAGGAGGCCTGTGTCCCCCGCAACCATCTGGGGTGGCTCCATCCATGAGGAGGCGCTCCCGGACGGCAGCTCCAGCCACGTCCGGTCGGGATCCTCTTCGGGCAGTTCTCCATCCAGTCGCGTCTCCAGGGCGTTCCGCAGATCCTTCCGCAGGGCCTCCATGCCCGCGTAACGCCCGTCCGGCCTCTTGGCGAGGGCCCGCGCCACGATCCGCTCCAGCCTCTCCGGAACCCCCGGGCGCAGCCGGGACATGGGCGGCGGGTCGCCCTCCAGGATCGCCCGCACCATCTCCCGCTCCGAGAAGTCGTCGAACGGGGGGCGGCCGGTCACCATCTCGTAGATCACGACACCCAGGGACCAGACGTCCGAGCGGGGGTCCGCCGGATCGCCCCGGAGCTGCTCGGGGGACATGTAGGCCGCCGTGCCCACGGCCATGCCGGCGCGCGTCAGGCGTGACTGGCCGGCCAGCCGGGCGATGCCGAAGTCCAGGAGCTTGACCGGTCCGTCAGTGGTCAGGGCCACGTTAGCGGGCTTGACGTCGCGGTGCACGATCCCCAGCTCGTGGGCGCGGGCGAGACCCGCCGCGACCTGGGCGGCCACGTCGATGGCTTGAGGGATCGTCAGGAGCCCGCGGTCCAGCCGGTCACGCAAAGTCTCCCCTTGGTAGAGGGCCATGGCGATGAACAGCGCGCCGTCCTCGGTCTCGTCG
>CAXTNS010000216.1:4428-5650 GCA_964245465.1 uncultured Thermoanaerobaculia bacterium | reverse complement strand
GCAGATGTTGGGATGGTCGATCTGCGAGGCGGCCCGCGCCTCGCGCAGGAACCGCCGCTTCTCCTCCTCGGGGGCGCCGCGCTGGCTGGAGAGGAACTTCAGGGCCACCAAGCGGCCGAGCTTCAGGTCCCGGGCCTTGTAGACCACGCCCATGCCGCCGCCGCCGAGGCGCTCCAGGATCCGGTAGTGCGAGACGGTGCTGCCGATCAAGGGACGGCCTCTGCTCTTTTTGGGGCGGCCGGAGTCTAGCAGAAGACTGTCATGGCGGCGGCGGGAATCCCAGGCCAAGCGGCCCCCCGAAACTACCCCATGAGGTGGTGCGCGGGACCTCGACTTCAGGCACAGTTACCCAGGACGGCCAGAAAGGCCGTCTCCGAAGTATGGAAAGTTTCACGATGAATCAACTACGAGTCCGCGACTTGATGACGGAGGCGGTCTTCAGCGTCCATCCGGCGGCCAGCTTGGACAAGGTCTACGAGGCGCTGACCGGGCGCGGCCTCCGCCCCGTCGCCGTCATCGACGAGGAGGGTGACCTGGTGGGGATCGTCTCTCATGAGGACCTGCTGCGGCACGGGCTCGCCGGGCGTCCGGACCTGCCGTCCGTCCTCCAGAAGGTGCTCCTGCGGCAGATCCGGGTCGAGGAGATCATGACCTCCGAAATGGAGACGGCGGTGCCCGACCAGCCGCTCGAAGACGCGGCCCGGATGATGTTCAAAAACCAGATCAGTTGGCTGCCCGTGGTCGAGGACTGGCGCGTGGTGGGGCTCCTTTCGGCGGCCGAGGTCGCCAAACACCTTACGCAGAGCCCGTAGGGGCGGCCCGCGCCCGCAACTCCTCGAATTCCGCGTGGAAGCCCTCCACCACGACCTCGGGGTCGGGCACCAGGCCGGCGTCCGAGGCGAGCCCCAGCCGCACGTGCCCCGCGTAGCTGATGATGCTGATGCCGAGCCCCAGCCGGCCTGACTGGGGCACCCAGAAGAAGAGCTCGCGGATGGCCCGCCCGCCGAGGTACAGCTCCTCGCGGGGGCCGGGCACGTTGGTCATCACGGCCGTGGCCTTGGTGCCGAAGATCTTGACCACCATCTGCTGGACCGCCAGCGGCACCAGGCCCAGCAGCTTCAGGATGGCGTAGACCACCACCGGCTCGGCCGAGCGCTTGAGCGCCTGGGCCCGGCGGCGCAGCTCGGCCAGCCTCTCCCCCGCGTCGTCGCTCCCCACCGGC
>CAXTNS010000216.1:1995-4418 GCA_964245465.1 uncultured Thermoanaerobaculia bacterium | reverse complement strand
AGGCCGAACCGGTTGCCCAGCTCCGACATCTTGTCGATCGAGCGCAGGTTGACCGGCATGGCCGCCCGGAAGCTCAGGCCGTGCGCCCGCTGGCCGTGGCGGTCGAGGTAGCGGCGCAGCCCTCCCGTCATGGCCGACATCAGGACGTCGTTGATCGTGCCGCCCAGCGCCTGGCCGACCTCCTTGACGTCGGAGACCAGGATCGGCTCGGACCAGGCCACCCGCTTGGCCACGCCCAGCCGCCCCTTGAAGATCGTCTTCGGATCAGAGGGCCGGCCCACCAGCCGGGCGAAAGCCCCCGTCGAGGCGACGCCGGTCACCACGGGCCCCATGGTCTTGAACGCCTCGGCCGACTGCTCCAGCAGGCGCATGCCGTCGGGCATGATCTGCCGGGCCAGCTCCCGGGCCGCCTCCACCCCGTGCGGCGACTGGCGGAAGAGGTCGATGAAGGGGTTTTCGGGATCGTCCGGCACGTCAGGTCCCCCGGCCGGGCCCAACGCACGGTCGGTCAGGGAGAGCAACACCAGCAGCAGGGCCATGCCGTCGCCGATCGAGTGGTGGAGCCGACCCATGAGCACGCTCCCGCCGTCCTTGTAGCCGTGGAGGATGTGGAACCGCCAGAGGGGGCGCTCGAGCTTCAGGGGCTGGCTCATCAGCTCGCTCACCACCGCGCGCAACGCCGCGTCGTCCCCGGGGGCCGGCAGGTCGCTCTCGAGGACGTGGGCGTCCAGGTCGAAGCCGGGATCGAGCTCCCAATGGGGGTCCCCCTTCTGATAGAGGATGCGCTGGCGGAAACGGCGGATGGGCAGCAGGCGCTTTTCGAGGATGGGCTTGAGGCGCTCCCGGTCGAGGTTCTGATCCAGCACCAGGCAGCCGTTGATGATCATCAGGTTGTCCGGCTCGTCCATCCGCAACCAGGCGTGATCGACGGCGGACAGGGGCTCCAGGGCTTCGGGGTGTTCTGGAGCAGTCAAGGGATCCTCCTCCTGACGCGTTCGGGGTGGAGTCTACATGGAAAGCAAGGACACCAAGGACAGCAAGGACGGCAGAGCTCTCGTCTTGGTCCTTCCCGGGTCCTTGCTGTCCTTGGTGTCCTTGAGGTCCTTGCAGCCTTTCCGCCCCGCCTACTCCTACGGGTGAGCGATCACCATCAGCGTGCGAGCCCGCGCGAGCACGCAGCCCAGGGCCTGCCGGAGGTTCTCCGGGTCGAGGGCGGCGAAGCTCTCGTCGAGCACGACCAGCTCGGCCCGCTGGAGCAGGGCGCGGGCGATGTAGAGGCGGCTCTTCTCGCCGTGAGAGAGCTGCCAGCCGGACTCCCCCACCATCTGCAGGAGGCCGGCGGGCATGCGGTTCAGGAGAGGCCCCAGGCCCATCTCGCGGCAGACCTGCTCCGCTTCCTCCAGGTCCGCGGCCTGGGGCGGCCAGGAGCGGCCCATCAGGAGGTTGAAGGCGAAGGTGTCCACCAGAACATGATTCTCCTGGAACTGGGGGGCCGCGACCGCCCGGCGGCGCCAGCCCTCGTCCCCCAGGGAGTGGCGGTCGAGCCCCTGGAGCAGCAGGAGTCCGGACTGGGGTACACGCAGGCCCACCAGCAGGGAGGCGAGCGTGGACTTTCCTCCGCCGGAGGGGCCTTCGAGCAGAATGCGGTCCCCCGCCCGCACCGTCAGGTCGCAGCCGCGCAGGGCGGGATCAGCCCGCTCGCCATACCGGTAAACCAGGTCGTGGGCCTCGATGACGACGGAATCCTGATCCGTATCCCGCCGTACCTGGGCCAGACCGGCGGGCGGTGCCGTCTCCTCCAGGCCGGCGGCGCGGAAGACGGGCACCACCTGCTCCCAGGAGATCGCCGCCTCGGCCAGGTCGGAGAGCCCCCGCACCAGCTTCCAGAACGACTTGTAGGCGAAAAGAGCCCCGCCCAGGGCCACGGCCATGCCGGCCGGCGTGGCTCCTCCGCCTACGAAACCGGGGGCGACCACGATCAGGCTGATCACCAGCCAGCCGCGGGGGATCACGATGCGCAGCAGCGCCGCCCGCCGGTCCATGGCCGCGGACTGGCGGAGGTAAGCTTCGAGCGCCCGGTCTTCCCCCTCGTGCCAGCGGTCGGGCCGCTGTTGGGCCAGACGCGTGCGGTGACCCACCATCTGCTCGACGAGGTCGTGGGTCATGCCCAGCCGGGCCACGGTCCAGCCCCGCCGGTCCCGGAAGTAGCGCCGGGCGAGGAACAGGGACACAGCCACCCAGGCGACGAGAAGCAGGGCGTGAGGCCAGCCGGCCGAGCCCGCGGCCAGGATGGGGACGGCGAGGACGATCTCGGTGAGCGCGATCAACCCCACGTGGCCGCCGGTCAGCACCAGGAGCTCGACGGCCTCGGAGTTGAGGACCCGGCCGAGGAGCTGGCCCGCGCCTTCGTGACGGATCTCCTC
>CAXTNS010000216.1:522-1985 GCA_964245465.1 uncultured Thermoanaerobaculia bacterium | reverse complement strand
GCGCGCCAGGACGGGATGGCGCGCAGGCTCGGCCGGTCTTGGCGCGATCGGGGCTGGCTCGGCCGCGACGGCCTCGGACCGCCCGGGCTCGCCCACCATCGACGGCTCCAGCCGCAGCACGCCAGCCATCAACCGGCGCTTGATCAGGCTGCCGGCGCGAGTGGTGAGCAGACCCGCGGACCACAGCTCCAGAGTCCGGAAGGGAGCCACGGTGAGCAGCAGCAAGCCCCAGGCGAGAAGCCATCCCTGGTCGAGCCGGCCCGCGAGCACCCCCTTGCCGAGCACCCACCAGGACGCCAGCAGCAGCGCATGCTGCACGGCATGGGCGCCCACCATGCGGCCTGCCAGCCGGCCCAGGCGGGCACGGCGGAGCTGGCGGCGGAAGCGGCTTCCCGGCGGCGGACCCAGGAGCCAACAGCCGCCGACCTGGGTCTTGCCCAGCCGCTCGCGCAGCAGGACGTCCCGGGCCCGTGCGCGGCGGCGGGTCGGCACCTCGGCCCGCGCCAGCAGGGCGTCCACCTCCGGCCCGATCCGGGCGTCCAACTCGCGGCAGAAGGCAGCGCGGACGGCGGAGACGGGCACACGGTGCAGCCGGTGGTCCGGACCCAGGAGGATGACGCTCCGCCGGCCCGAGCGGATCAGGGCGAGGAAGCCATCCCCTTCCGGCAGACGCAGGAGCGCGGGAGCGGCCCGGCGGATCAGGTCCTCGGCCCCCGCGTAGGAGGTCTCCACCGGCTCGGCTTCGAGCCCCGCTCCCGCCGCCGCGGCCTCGATCCAGGGTCCCACGGCTCCGGGGTCCCCGCTCCCCGGTCCCGAAGACGGCTCGGCCCGAGTCTCCAGGACACTCTCCAGGCCGCTCTCGCGGGCCAGGGCATGGAGAGCCTCGCCCAAGCGGTCCGCCGGCCAGAGCAGCGAGGTGAACGGATCGCCGCCCTTCATTCCCGTTCCTCTCTCAGGTCCCCCGCCACCATCCGCAGCCGTCTCCAGGAGCCGCTCTCCCACAGGCCCTGCCGCACCTCCTGCTCGGCCTCAACCAGGGCGCGGTAGCGCGACCCCGGCGTGGCCGCCAGGTCCTCGGGCCGGCCGTCCTCCACGATCTGGCCGTCCTCCAGAACCAGCACCCGCTCGAAACCCAGGGTCTCGCCCACGTCATGGGTGACGCAGAGGAGGGTGGCGCCCTGCCAGTGGCGCCGGGACCGCGCCAGCAGATCGCGCCGCCGTTCCCGGTCCAGACCACGGAAGGGCTCGTCGAGGAGCACCAGGCGGGCACCCGGCCGCAGCAAGGCCCGGCCGAAGCGGACCCGCTGCCCCTCGCCGCCCGAGACCAGGCCACCGCCCTCGCCCAGCGCCGTCTGCAGCCCCCGCGGCAGCTTGCGCAGGCCGCCCGCGAGATCGGCCTGCCGCCCCACGCCGGCCAGCGGCTGGTCGAGCACCCCTCGGTGCGCAAGGTCGTGTTCACCGGG
>CAXTNS010000216.1:0-512 GCA_964245465.1 uncultured Thermoanaerobaculia bacterium | reverse complement strand
CCTGCCGCACCACGCCGTCCAGCGGCTGGTCGAGGCCGTCGCGGCTGCCGTACCGGAGGTTCTCCAGGAACGACCGGTTCCAGATCTGCACGGCCGGATCGACCCAGGCCGTCTCCTGCCGCAGGGCCGCGAGGCGCGCGCCGTCCAGGGCCTCGCCATCCGCCAGCACCCGCCCCTCCGCCGGACGGTGCCAGCCGAGGAGGAGCCCAAGCAGGCTCGACTTGCCGGCCCCGGACGGCCCCACGACCGCCACCTGCTCCCCGGCCCCGATCTTCAGATGGATTCCTTCCAGGATGGTATGGCCCGCGGCCCGCACGCTCACGTCCTCGAAGGACAGGGTGACCCCGGAGCGGTCGCCGTCCTTTCTGTTCTCCGCGACCTCTATCGCCGCCTCGCTGTCCTCCGGGTCCTCCGGGGCGCCGAGCGGCTCCAGCAGCCGCAGGGCCAGGTTGCGGTGCGAGGGGTACTGGGTGGCGATCATCAGCGTCAGCATGTGCCCGAGGGTGAACACG
>CAXTNS010000215.1:0-9757 GCA_964245465.1 uncultured Thermoanaerobaculia bacterium | reverse complement strand
CTTCGAAGGTGTCGAGGGGGCGGGGCTGGGCGAAGGCGGAAGGAGTCAGGAAAAGGACGATAAGGACACCAAGGACGGCAAGGACGGGTTTCATTCCTTCAGGCTCCCCATGACGATTCCCTCCACGTAGGACTTCTGCAGGGCCAGGAATACGAGCAATCCCGGCAGCACGGTTACGACCGCTCCCGCCATCATCAGCTCGGTGTCCTGCACGTGCTCTCCGGAGAGGTTGGCGAGGGCCACGGGCAGGGTGTACTTGCTCTCGTCGGTCAGCACGGTCAGGGGCCACAGGAAATCGTTCCAGGAGGAGAGGAAGGTGAAGACTCCCAGGGTGACGAGGATCGGCCGCATCAGGGGGAGCACGAGAGTCCAGTAGATGCGGAGCTCCGAGGCGCCGTCGAGGCGGGCCGCGTCGAGAAGCTCGTCGGGGATTCCCTGGGCGAACTGGCGGATCAGGAAGATGCCGAAGACGGTGGCGATGGCGGCCACCAGGATACCTCCAAAGGAGTTGACGAGACCGAGGGCGCGGATCTCCAGGAAGAGCGGCAGCACCGTGACCTGCGGCGGCACCACGAGCGTCGCGAGCAGGAGGGCGAAGAGGCGGCCCCGGCCGCGGAAGCGCAGCTTGGCGAAGGCGTAACCCGCCATCGAGTTGCAGAGCAGGGAGACGGCCGTGATCATCGTCGCCAGCATCAGGCTGTTGAGGAAGGTGCGGCCGAGGTTGAGACGCTCGAAAAGCATTCCATAGTGCTCGAGCGTCGGCCGGGACGGCAGGAGGCGCACAGGCAGATTCAACGCCTCGCCCGCGGGCATGAGGGATGCCGAGATCATCCACAGCAGGGGAAGCGCTGTCGCCAACGCGAGGATCAGCAACGCGCCGTTGATGGCGATCATGGCGAGACGGCGTTTGCCGATACGCATTATTTTTTCTTCCTCCCGCGGAGCAGCACCTGCAAACCCGTGGCGGTGATGATGAGCGCGAACAGCACGAAGGCGATGGCCGCCGCGCTGCCGAGGTTCCACCAGCGGAATCCTTGTTGATACATGAGCAGGGTGATCGAGGTGGTGGCGTAGAGTGGACCGCCGCGGGTCATCACATAGGGCTCGGCGAAGATCTGGAACAGGCCCACGGTCGTGATCACTGCCACGAACAGAGAGGTCGGCATGAGCAGCGGCAGGGTGATGTCGCGCAGTTGCCGCCATGGGCCGGCGCCGTCGAGCTGGGCTGCCTCATAGAGCGTCTGGGGGATGGCCTGGAGACCCACGACGTAGATGACGAGGCCGTAGCCGAAGCTGCGCCAGACGGCGAGGAGCGTGATGGCCACCGTGGCCCACATCGGGTCGCCGAGCCAGTCGACGGCCGGCAGTCTGACGACTCCCAGAATCTGGTTGATCAGTCCGTAGCGCGGGTGGTAGAGGTAGCGGAAGACCACGGCCACGGCCACCAGCGTGGTGACCACGGGCGCGAAGTAGATGGTGCGGAAGAGCCCGCGGAACCGCGCCAGCTTGGAGTTCACCAGGAGCGCGCCCCCGAGCGACATGGCCAGTGTGAGCGGCACGCCGAGGACGACGAAGACCAGGGTGTTGCGGATCACTCGCCAGAACAGAGGATCGCGCAGGAGCCGTAGGTAGTTCTCAGCGCCCACGAAGCGGGCGTTGCCGAAGTCGGCCAGGGCGTAGATGTCGAAGTCGGTGAGCGAGAGGAACAGGGCCGCGATCAGGGGCACGGCGAAGAACAGGAAAATAGCGCCCAGGGCCGGCGACAGCAGGACCCAGGCCGCACGCCGCTCGGCAGGGGAGCCGCGCAGTTCTTCCAGGTCGGGCGTCACTTCTTGTTGTCCTCCGGGGTCGTGGCCCGGTCCAGCATCCAGCGGCGCTTTTCGAGCATCTGGTCCACGTCCCGGTCGAGATCCGTGAGCGCGGCGTCGAGGTTGCGTCCGCCGCGCATCACCTGCTCGGCGGACTCGGCCAGGCGGGTGGCGATGCGCTCCCACTCGGGCACCTTGGGCGTGGGGGCGACGTTCTGGAGTTGCGAGAGGAAGGGCGCCGCCTTGGGGGCTTCGGCGAGGCCCGCCAGCTTCCACGCCGAGGGGCGGGAGGGCAGGTCCCCCGAGAGCTTGTAGAAGCGGGCCTGCTGGGCGGGCTCGGAGAGGTATTGCAACCATTTCCAGGCCGCCTCGGGCGAGCGGGACTGCCGGAAGAGGACGAGGCTCGATCCGCCGGCGATCGAGATGCCCGGCCAGGACATACCCGCGTCCGGCGGCGGCATCGGCGCCGTGGCCCAGAGGGCCTGCCTGTCGGCCGGCACGCGGGTTTTGAACTCGCCAAGGTTCCAGGGGCCGGTGATCACCATCGCGAAGTACCCTTCCGCGAATTGCTGGTAGAGGTTCGCCACACTCTGCAAGTCGAGCGCCGGGGCCAGGCCGGACTTGTACATGTCGAGGTAGAAGGACATGGCCCGCCGGAAGCGCGGATCGCGGAAGTTGCCGCGCCGGCCGCCGTCGGCCAGAAGGCTCGCGCCCGTCTGCAGTCCGAAGATGGTGGGCTGCGTCCACTCGTCCACGGGCAGGAGGATGGCGAAGCGGTCAGGACCGCCCTGTTTCTTGATCCGCTCCATGGTCTCGCGCCACTCGGCCCAGCTCTTCGGAGGCCAGGGACCGCCCGAGGCTTGGACGAGGTCGGTGCGATAGAAGAGCAGGCGCGTGTCTACATACCAAGGCAGGCCCCAGGTCTCGCCGTCGATCACATTGGTGTCCCAGATGCCGGGGAAGGAATCCTGGGCCATCTCAGGCGATTGCTGGATCCGGTCGTCGAGACGGGCCAGGGCGCCGAGCGAGGCGAACTCCGGAATCCAGGTGTTCCCCAGTTGGGCGGCGTCGGGCAGGGCGTCGCCCACGAAGGCGGTGAGAAGCTTTTCATGCGCGGCCGTCCAGGGGATCTGCTGGACTTCCACTTTGATGTCCGGATGGCGGCGTTCGAACTCGGGCACCAGCTCGCGCACGACCTCGCCTTCGCGGCCGAACCCCCAGAAGCGGATCGTGGTGCGCTCGTCCGCCCCTCCCCGTCCACAGGCAATCGCCGTGAACAGGGTCAGCGCAAGAGTCAGTTGGGCCGCGCGTCCAGCCATCCGCCGGAGAACCCCGCCCGCTCCAGGCCCCTGCGGATGTGCGGATTGTTCC
The DNA here is from genome assembly GCA_964245465.1 of uncultured Thermoanaerobaculia bacterium. Lineage (GTDB taxonomy): Bacteria > Acidobacteriota > Thermoanaerobaculia > Multivoradales > UBA5704 > DATARR01. The sequence continues at coordinate 6,578 of CAXTNS010000215.1, read as the reverse complement.
GCATCAACCGCCAGATGAGGTCCGAGCGGTAGTTTTCGATCATCGCCACGATGGGACCTTGATCGATCCCCAGGTAATCGGTGTCGAACCAGCCGAGGCCGCGGACGACCTTGCCGTGCTGAGGTTTTACGTCTACGTCGAAGGTGGGATTGAAGGCGTCAAGGAAGCCGTAGCGCCCGTAGAGGGGCTCGCCGTAGCGGTCGCGCATCTCGCGGATCGTGGGCATCACGATCTCCGGCGCGAAGGGCAGCGAGGCCGCGGCGGCCGTGGGCACGAGCGTGCCGTCATCCGTCAACTCCTGGGGAGACGTACCCCGCGCCCAGTACGTATGGAACGTGCGTTTCCTGCCGTCGATCTCCAGAGTAACATCCAGCGGTCCATCCGAGGCCGTGAGGCCCCAGAGCTTCGCGCCATAGCCTCTCCATCCTCCAGGATTCTCGATCGCGTAGGTCTGCTGCGAGTACGCCGCGCGGCGGGAGTTCTCGAAGTAGTCGATCCCCCGCCCTCTCATGTATTCGTCCTGGATCCCACGGAAATCGACCCACACGTGCGAATACTGGTGGCCGAAGAGCGGCCCGAACGTCAGGTGCTCCTGGCCGAAATAGCGGTGCCATTGATACTCCGAGGTCCATGCCTTCCAGGCCTCGGGACCCACGGGATGCGTAGGCGAGCCGAGGGCCAGGACGTAGAGGATCATGGCCTCGTTATAACCTTTCCAATCCGAGATGATGAAGCCGCTCTCAGGCCCCCATCCATGGGAGACGGCGGGGGGACGGACCTGCGCCCAATTCCAGTCCACGCGCCGGTAGAGCTTCTCGACGAGATCGCGGATCTCGGCTTCGACAGGATCGTTGCGATCGAAGTAGGACTGGCACGTCAGGGCGCCCGCGAGGAGCAGCGTGGTGTCGATCGTCGAAAGCTCGACGGTCTCGAACCGGTGCCCCGTCTTCATGTCGAGGAAGTGGTAGAAGAAACCTTTATAGGAGGTGACGCCTGTGCGTTGCGGCCCCTCGGGAGCGTTCCAGAGGAACTGGAGGAGGTGGCGCGCGCGGTCCCGAGCCTCCTCGCGGGTGACCCAGCCGCGTTCGGCTCCCACGACGTACGCCGTGAGCCCGAAGCCCACGGCGGCAACGCTGGAGAACGATGGAGTGGGATGGCGGTCGGGAATGAGGCCGGTGCCGGGATCCGCCAGGTCCCAGAACCACCGGAACGTCCGCTCCTCGAGGTCCGCGAGGAGTGGATCGTTCCGGTCAGTCGCCCCCGCTGCCGTTTCCGAGGGAGCCTGTGGAACCGCGCGAGGTCCCGCGCAGGACAGAGCGAAAACGGCGAGGAGGGCGAGCGTCTTTCTCATCAGCTCATCAGAAGTTGAACTTGAGGCCCACCTGCTCGCGCCGGCCGAGCGTGCTCACGCAAGTGGGATCCCCGAACGTCGGATTCCCTTCCGGTCCGATGAAGTTGTTGAGGCAGCCGAAGTTCGTCCAGTTGAAGGCGTTGAAGATCTCACCCACGAGGCTGAGCGACGTGGGTCCGAGGTCGAAATCCTTCTGCAACCGGAAATCGACCGTGCGGCTGGCGAAGCCCCAGGTCTTGGGCGGCCGGATGGAGTCCTCGAATGGATGGGTGCGGAAGCGTGCGGCGAGGTCGAAGCCCTGGGAGAAGTCGAGCACGGTGGTGGCGCCGCCGGTGCCGAACGCGAGGCTGGTGCTGAAGCGCACGTCCCACGGCAGGGCGGTGATGAGGTTGGCCACGATGCGGTCGCGCTCCGTGCCGGGCACCTCGTGGCGCGGATACAACGCGGCGCTCGGGTAGTCGAGGCTGAAGAGGTCGTTGCCGTCCTGCTCGGCCTTGCCGTGCGTCCAGGCGACGTGCGCTCCCCAGCGGCCCGAGAACGGACGGTCGAGGGTGAGGTAGATGCCCTCATACCAGTACTGCTTGCCCTCGGGGTCGGAAATGATCACGTTGCCGAAACCCGGCACCAGCGCCGAGCAGCAGATGCCGGTGGCGGACAGCCAGGTGAAGCCCCGGTAGCCGCGCACGTTGTTGTAGCTGAGCGAGGTGACCCAGGAGCCAATGGCCTGCCGGAGGCCGAGGTTCCACTGGTCCGAGTACGGGGGCTTGGTGTTGTTGTTGAGCAGGAAGATCTCGGGGCTCGTCTGGCCCGAGGCGATGAGGCTGTCGAGGCCGGCCGGGGTCAGGTAGCGGTCCTCCCACCGAATGGTGCCGGGGCGGCCGTCGGGCGAGAACGACAGACGATATACGGGGAACTGCAGCCGGTAACGCTCGTCGATCGCGGCGTTGAGGAAGAGGCGGTCATAGTAACGGCCGACGCCGCCGAAGATGACCGACTTGCTGTTGCCGCGCACGTCGTAGGAGAAGCCGAGGCGGGGCTGGAACGCGTCCGTGAACGGCTCGCGCTCGTTGCCGGTGGAGAAGTAGCTGTCGTCCACCTTGCCCCGGAGCGCCGCCACGATGTTGGCCGGCGTCACGTAGTCCGAGTCGAGCTGGTCCGTCTCATAGTCCCACCGGAGGCCGACGGTCAGCGTCAGGCGCTGGTTGACCAGCCAGGTGTCCTGCGCGTAGGCGCCGTATTGGCGGTTGTCGAGGGAGAGCGTGGGATCGCCGAAGCCGTACTGCGCCTCGAACGGCTGGGCGAACGTGATGCCGTTCGCCGGGTCGTTGCGGAAGACATAGAGCGGATTGGCGTTCAGGCTCTTGTCGACGTCGTACTTGAGGAAGTCGACGTTGGCCCCTACCTGGAGGCTGTGGTCGCCGCCCGCCTGGAACGCGGCGAAGTTGTAGTCGTCGCGCAGCTCGATGCGCTGCTGCGAGAACTTCTGGGTGGTGCTGCCGCCGCCGATGCGGATGACGCCTTCATACCGGCGCCCGACGAGGTCCGGGTTGATCGGGACCGGATTCCAGGAGTAATCCTGCAGGCTCAGGGTCGCGAGGTTCAGCGCCTGGTCGTTGTTCCACTGATACCGCAGCGTCGAGCCGTTCACCTTGTTCTTGATCTTCGAAGCGGATTCGTACGATATGTCGTTGCCGAAGTCGCGAATCTCGTCCTCGTTCCGGTAGTTGCCGCTCCAGTCGATGAGCTGGTTCTGCGCCGGCTGCCAGCTCAGCTTGCCGAATGCCAGGTCCGACTTGAACGGGCTGGGGAAGATGCCGTTGAACTGGCCGAACTGCCCGGCGAAATTCGAATTGGTGATCGCGACCGGCGTCGTGGCGTCTTCGTCGTTGCGCTCGTAGGAAATGAAATAGTGCAGCTTGTCTTGAACGAGCGGGCCGCCGATTGAAAGGCCGAACTGATCCCGGCGGTAGTCCTGGTTCGTGGCCAGCGAGGAAAACTGGAAGTTCTTCTCCAGGTCCGACACCCAGTCTCTGGGCTGGTAGAAGTAGAAGGCCTGGGCGTTGATCTTGTTGCCGCCCGAGCGGGTGACGGCGGAGATGATGGCGCTCGACGCCTTCTCATACTGAGCGCTGTAGTTCTGCGTGATGACGCGGAACTCCTGCACGGCGTTCTGGGGGAACGGGTTGCCGCGGCTCGCGTCCTGACCCACCGAGCCGCCCTGGAGCACGTCGTTCTTGAAGCTCACGCCGTCGATGAAGACGTTGGTCTGCTCGGAAGGCTGGGCGTCGCTGGCGATGGTCTTCCTCTGCGGGTCCGTCGAGAGCCGGACGCCGGGGGCGAGCGCCGCGAAATTGAGGAAGTTGCGGTCATCCTGCGGCAGGTTCTCGATCTGCTGCGGCGTTACGTTGGTCGCTGCCTCCGCGGTCCGCGTGTCGATCAATTGCTCGCCGACCACGGTGATCGTTTCGCTGACCACGGCCGTGCCGGTCATCACGAACTCGATGTTGAGGTTCTGTCCGACGCGCACGGTCACCGTCTGCGAACGGGGCTCGAGATCAGGGGCGGACACCACGACGGTGTACTCGCCCGGGGTGAGGCCGCCGAGTTGGAACGACCCGTCGGATCCTGAGGTGGCGGTGCTGACGAATCCCGAGGCGGTGCCCACGGCCTCGACGGTGGCGTTGGCGAGCGGCGCATCCTGCTCGTTCGTCACCTTGCCGTGGATCGTCGCCGTGGTCGACTGGGCGGCCGCGGAGACCGCCACGGCGGTGGCGAGCAGCGCGAACAGTAACGGCTTGAACGTTTTTTTCATGGCTCCTCTCCTGTAGGGGGTTGCGATCCCTTTGACAATTCCATAGTCAGGACAATGCCCGAAGCGGCTGCTCCGCCGCAGGAGCCGCGGACCACCAGGGTGGCGGGCACGGTCTCCTGGCGCCGCTCGTGTTCGTTCTTGTGGTCGACCGCGTGCAGCAGCCGTTCCATGGCCCGCATCCCGAGCTCCGCGATGGGTACGTGCACCGAGGAGAGCGGCGGCGACAGGTAGCGGGAAATGGGGATGTCGTCGAACCCGGCCAGGGCCACGCCGTCCGGCACCCGCACCCCGGCCTCGCGCAGGGCGAAGAGGCAGCCGATGGCCATGGAATCGTTGGCGGCGAAGACCGCCGTGGGCCAGGGCCGCATCTTGAGCAGGTCGCGGCCGGCGCGGTACCCGGAGTCTTCGCTGAAGTCGCCAGCGATCTCCAGATCCGGCGAGGTCTCCAGGCCCAGGGTGCACAGAGCGTCCCGGTAGCCTCGCAGGCGTTCCTGGGCGTCCACGTTCTCCTTGGGTCCCCGAATCAGGGCGATGCGGTGGTGGCCGAGCCCGGCCAGGTGCCGCACCATGGCGTAGGCGCCGCCATGGTTGTCGATCTGGATGGAGTCGAAGGTGGCGCCGTCCACGGGTGTGTTGAGCAGCACGACCGGCAGTGTATCGGGCAGGTTGCGCTGCAGGGTCTGGGCGTCCACGTCCGGCGACAGGACGATCAGCCCGTCCACCCGCCCGCGCATGGCTCGTAGCACGGCCTCGATCTCCGCGCGGTCGCTGTGGAAGCCGGAGACCAGGACATGGTAGGCGTTGCGGCGGGCCGCGAGGTCGATCCCCCGGATCACCTCGGAGAAGAACTCACCATGGAGGTCCGGCAGCAGCACGCCGACGGTGTCCGTCTGGTTGGTGATCAGGCTGCGGGCCGCGCCGTGAGGCACGTAGCGCAGCTTGTCGATGGCGTCCTGGATGCGGCTGCGGGTCTCCGCGGCGACCGGCCCCGTGCCGTTGATCACGCGCGACACGGTGGCGACCGAGACGCCGGCCTTGAGAGCGACCTCTTTGATCGAGGCGCTCATCGCTGTCTAACTCCGGAACGCCGGCTCAGCCGGTCAGGGGAAGGGGGTTGGGAGGCTCGCGGAGGATAGGCCATGGCGAATAGTGTAATCGTTTACATCTGGGGACCGTAACAGGGGAATGGCGAGTTGTCAAGGAAGAGCCGGCTACCGCGTCGTAGCGCTCCTGACTCGCCGTCGGCCTCTCAGGAAGAAGCTCGCCAAGCAGGGGACGGCCTCATACTGGTCAGACTGAATTTTTGTGACCGCTGAGGTCTCAACCCCGCGGCTTCAGCCGGTAGTGCTCCCGCAAGGCCCGCTGGACGGTCTTGTTCTTCTTCTTTTCCTGGATGCGGGCAAGCTCGTCCTGGCGGAGATGGATCTGGTGCAGCTCGCGCTGGAGCTTACGGTAGCTTTCCAGCCGTTCGGCGGTCAGCTCGCCGCTCTCGGCCGCCGCCGCCACGGCGCAGCCGGGCTCGCCCTGGTGCTTGCAGTCGGCGAATCGGCAGCCTTCGGCCAAGCTCTCGACGTCGGGGAAGGCACCCTCGATTCCCCCCTGGTCGCCTTCCCAGAGCTGGATCTCGCGCAAGCCCGGGGTGTCGATCAGGAGGCCGCCGACGGGGGCCAAGAACAGCTCTCGATGGGTGGTGGTGTGCCGGCCGCGGTCGTCCCCCTCGCGTACCTCGGCCGTGCGCTGTGCCTCCCGACCCAGCAAGCGGTTGGTGAGGGTGGACTTGCCGACGCCGGAAGAGCCGAGGAGGCCCACCGTCTGGCCCGGACCGAGATAGGCCGTCAGCTCCTCGACGTTCGTGCCCGTCAGGGCGCTCACCCGGTGGACGGGCACGCCCATGGCGATCGACTGGGCCTCCAGCAGACAGGTCTCGGGATCATCGCAGCGGTCGAGCTTGTTGAGCACCACCACGGGCTGGGCGCCGCTGTCCCAGGCCGCTGTCAGATAGCGCTCGATGCGCCGGGGATTGAAGTCGCCGTCGAGCCCCGAGACGAGGAAGATGGTGTCCACGTTGGCCGCCACGACCTGCTCCTCCGTGCGGTGGCCTGGGCTCTTCCGGGAGAACCTGGACTTGCGGGGCAGAATGGCGTGGATGACGGCTCGCCCATCCCCCGTAGACGGACGGAGCGCCACCCAGTCGCCCACGGCCGGATGGCCGCCACCACCGCCACCTTTCAGCTCATGGCGCAGCTTGCCCGCGAGGTCGGCGTAGGTCTCCACCTCCCCGGTCGAGACCTGGGTGAGCCCCTTCTGCGCCACCACGCGAGCGGGGACGAGCCCCTGCTCCGCGTAGGAAGCGAAGGGGGAAGCGAAGAAGTCGTTCCAGCCGAGGTCTTCGAGGGTCATCAAGCGTCCATCTCG
>CAXTNS010000214.1:3749-9758 GCA_964245465.1 uncultured Thermoanaerobaculia bacterium | reverse complement strand
CCGCAGAAGGTTCCCGAGGACCCCAGGGGAAGGAACGGGCATAGGAGCGGCCCCACGTGGGCGCCCCTACAGGAGCGTCAGAGAGGAAACGTCCCGCTCAATCCTCATATGGCCGCGAAATCACGCACGCGTTGATCCCGCCGATCCCCATCGACAGCTTGCCCGCGGCGCCCTTGGAGGCCGGGCAGGGCTCGTCGAACACGTAGAGGTCGTGGATCTCCGCGATCTGCCGGTTCAGCTCGTCCTTTTGGAGCGCCGTCGGGTAGAGCCGGCCCCGCTCGTAGCCGAGATACTGCGCCGTCAGCTCCCAGCCGCCGCCGGCCGACATGCCGTGGCCGAAGGTGCCCTTGCGGGCCGTCACCAGCACCGAGTCGGGCACTACGCCGCGCAGGGTCTCGATCTCCCGGTAGTCGCCCGGGGTGGCGGTGGCGTGGAGGTCCCAGGTGGCGAGCTCGCCGGGCTGCAGGGCCGCTTCCGCGACGGCCTGCTGGATGGCGGCCGTCGGACCGTGGACCGAGGGAGTGATGATGTGGTCGGCGTCCGAGCTGACGCCCACGGCCACCGGCTCCATGCCCAGGGGGCGGAAACCCTTCTCCCGCATGTAGTCGAAGTCGCCCAGGATCCACAGCACCGAGCCGCCGGCCACGTGCGTGCCGCGCAGGCCCGTGAGGGGCTTGGAGACTGCGGCGTCGGCCGAGATCACGCGGGCGGCATAGAAGGCGCCCACGGAGAGGGGGAGCGGTGGTGGATCGGTCGCTCCCACGATCACGGCCTTGGCCTCGCCCCGGCGGATGGCGTCCATGCCGAGCTTCAGGCAGACGCCGAAGGTGGAGCAGGCCGCGACCGGCGCGAAGGCCAGCCCCGTGATGTGGCCCATCATGGAGATCTGCGCGGCCGGCGTGTTCCAGATGTTCCACACCACGTTGGCCGACACGGAATGCCAGGGCGGCGTAGGCTCGCTCCACTTCTCGTGGAGGTGGCGCAGGCGCCGCTGCTTCTCCTTCATGACGCTGACCTTGCCCCTGTCAATGTCCCCCTGGACGTTGAGCCCCTCGATCTCGGCGAGCTCGCGCAGGTATTCGGCGAGGTCCGGCGAGGAGGCCGCCCAGAAGTGCCACCAGGCCGCCTCGGCCTCGTAGCGGTCCTCGGGATCGGCGTCAGCGATCGTCTCGGGACGGGGCGGCGCGCCCTCCGGCGCCTCGCCTCCGCTCTGGCATGCTTGATAGGCGGGGTTCCGTTCGGCCCAGAAGCGGTCCCACCGCCGCTGGGCGCGGTCGAGGTTACGGGTCTGTTGGGCGAGCGTCTGGACGCAGCCGATGCCCGTGCCCATGTAGATGTGGGCGGCGGTGCCCAGGCTTCGAAGCTCCGACTCGATCCCTGGATTCTGCCCGAGGGCCTGGATGAAGGAGCCGATGGCATAGAGCACCGGCAGGTCCATCTTCTCCTCGAGCTGGTGGAACCGGGCCGGCGGGAAGCGCTGGGCGATCCAGCCACGGTAGTCCTCGAACGAGAACGAGGGTGCGCCAACCAGGAAATTGTCCGGTCCGAAGCCATTGAACGGCTCCAGCCAGCTATCGCTGGAGTCGAGGTTTGCCGTGAACGCGTCGATATTGGGTGAGCGGGGCGCCACGATGCCCCAACCAAAAATCCCTACTCTGCGCAAGGAATCCCCTCCTCAGAAGCCCTGGATTCTGCCACAGGCGGGGGCTCCCCCGTTCAGGGGAGAGAAAATCCGCCGTTCGGGCGATGATCCCGAAGTCATCGCGCTCCTAGACTGGAAGTCATGAAGCTACTGCGATACCTGGTCCTGGCCGATACGGCTTTCCTGATGATCCTGGGGTTCGGGATGGTTCTCCATCTCCAGCCCTTCCCCGTCGTCTATCCCGAGGCCAGGCAGTACGCGACCATCGCCACCTTGCGCGTCCTAGGGACGGCCGTGGGCGGGTTGGCGGTCGTAGTCCTGGCGACGAGCACCCTTTTCCTGCTGGGCAATTATCGGGAATTCGCTGTGTGGCTGAGCGTCGCCAACGTTCTGCTCGCCGCCATGGCGGGCATCCAGCAGCAGGCAATCTGGGGCAGCACCATCGGGTGGTTCCTGTTCCTCATTCCCCTGGTCCTGGGTGCGGCGCTGGCCTGGGTGGGGCTGAGGCCGCTGAAGCCCGAAGAGGTCGCGGCCGAGCTTTCGACGCTAGGGATCCCGGAGGAGATCCGGCAAGCGCTGCTCCGGCAGATCGGAGAAGCCGCCGCCCAGGAGGAGAGGAACCGGCTGGCCCGGGACCTCCATGACTCCATCAAGCAGCAGCTCTTCAGCATCAACGTCGGAACCGCCGCGGCCCAGGAACGATGGGAGCGTGATCCGGAGGGTGCCAGATCGATGCTGGCGGACGTGCGGCGGAGCGCCAAGGAGGCGATGGTGGAGATGCAGGCCCTGCTCCACCAACTCCGGCCCGAGGCCCTCACCTCGACAGGTCTCGTCGAGGCACTCCGGGAGCAGTGCCAGGCCCTCGGATACCGCACCAGCGCCGAAGTGACCCTGGAACTGGGGGAGGCCCTGCCCGACGACCGCCTCCTGCCGGGCACCGAGGAGACGCTCTTCCGGATCGCTCAGGAGGCTCTGGGCAACGTGGCTCGGCATGCCCGCGCCCGCAAGGTCCGGGTCTGGCTGGGCCGGGAAGGGGAGTCGGTAAGGCTCCGGATCGAGGATGATGGCCAAGGATTCGATCCTGAGGCGAAGGTCTCTGGCATGGGCCTGCGGAACCTCGGAGAAAGGGCGGTATCCCTCCGCGGGACTCTGGAAACCGACAGCGCACCCGGCATGGGAACCACGGTCAGCGTCACCATCCCGTTGTCCCCGTCGGCACTGGAGCCGTTCCCTGTCACACGCTGGAGGGGTGAAGAGATCGGAATGCTCTTCATGCTGATCTTTGCGGTCCTGAGTTGGCCGCTCTTCCGGCCTCTTCGGATCAATGAAGACTTCGTCCTTGCCTTCGGTTGCGTTAACTTTACCTGGGCAGGCCTATGGACTGCTGGCGCGATTCGGCGGCGCACTCAGTCCTATCTGGCAGCCTCCCCCAGCCTTTCCCGGACGCTCGCCGACCGCGTGATGTATCTGAACCACCGGAATCGCGCTCGAGCTTTCTTCCTGGCGGCCGTGTGGTCGCCATGGGCTTGGCGGCTCGGCGAGATCTGGAGCGGGTGGACAATCCTGTGCATCGGTGTCGCTCTCTTCTGCGTGGGTAAGGCGGTGGCCGAGTTGGTCCACCTTCACCGTGTGAGTGAGGTCCGATCCCGGTGGTGGTCCCTCCGGCTCCTCCCAAGCCGGATTCCGTCGCTCTTCTCCTTCATCCCCGGCCGGGTACTGTTGCTCTTCTCCCTCGGCTACTTGATCTTTCTGATACCGATCATCGTGCTCTTTTGGATAATTTTTGGGCTGACAGACGCCCGGCAAGAGCTTTGGCATCTTCTGTCATATCTGTGGCCACGCCCACTAGGGACTGTGGAGATTCTCTGTCTGGTGCTTGGAGCGGCGCTCCTCCTCTATTTCCGATCCCGCCGGCCTATCACCAAGGAAGCTGCGATATGAACAAGATCCGCGTCGTCCTCATCGACGACCACCGCGTGGTCCGGACCGGCCTGCGCAGCTACCTCGAATCCTTCGGGGACGTGGAGGTCGTTGGCACCGCCGCGAGCGGCGAGGAGGCTCTGGAGAAGCTGGAGGCGTGGCTGCCGGACGTGGCAGTCATGGATCTCAGCATGCCCGGCGGCATGGACGGCATCGAGGCTACGCGCCGTGTCCGCGCCCTCTCGCCCCACACCCAGGTGGTGGTGCTGACGGCCCATACCGACGACGCCCGGGTGGTGGCGGCGCTACGGGCCGGGGCCATCGGCTACGTGCGCAAGGACTCGGACCCGGAGGTCTTCCTGGCCGCGGTGCGCGGCGCGGCCCGGGGGCAGTCCGTGCTCGATCCCGCCGTGGCCGGCTCGGTGCTCCAGGACCTGCTGCGGGGCGGTTCCCTGGTCGAGGAGCTCTCCGAGCGGGAGAAGGACGTCCTCCGCCAACTCGCCCACGGCCGCACCAACCAGGAGATCGCCGAGCAGCTCCACGTCAGCGCCGAGACGGTGAAGACCCATGTGGGAAACATCCTTTCCAAGCTCCAGCTCAGCCATCGCACGCAGGCGGTGGTCTACGCACTGAAGCAGGGGCTGGTGTCCATCGACGACATCGAGATCTGAGCCAGCGCCAGAGTATTGCAACGCTGCAACGGGATCTTGCAGAGGTACAACGGATCGGCGCCAGTGGCACCAGAGCATTGCCATGCTGCAACGGAGCGTTGCACAGGTACAACGGGCCAGCGTACATGTGCAATGGACCGGCGCCGGTGGCGCCAGAGCATTGCCATACTGCAACGGAGCGCTGCACAGGTACAACGGACCAGTGCACACGTGCAATGGACCGGCGCCAGTGGCGCCAAAGCATTGCCATGCTGCAACGGAGCGTTGCACAGGTACAACGGACCAGCGTACACGTGCAACGAACCGGCGCCGGTGGCGCCAGAGCATTGCCACACTGCAACGGAGCGTTGCACAGATCCAACGGACCAGCGTACACGTGCAATGGACCGGCGCCAGTGGCGCCAGAGCGTTGCAGCGCTGCAATGAAGCGTTGTACAGGTCCAACGGACCGTCGTAGCCGTAGAGCGACGGACTACACGGCCTGCAGAATCCAGCGGACCGCCTGGGCATACTGCTGCCAGACCTCGGTCTCCTGTTCGAGATGGCGCCTGCCGGTCTCGGTGAGGCGGTAGAACTTGGCGCGCCGATTGTTGTCCGACACGCCCCACTCCGATTCGATCCATCCCTGTTCTTCGAGCCGGTGGAGGGCCGGATAGAGCGACCCCTGGTTGACCTGGAGGAAGTTGCGGGACGTCTGCTGAATCCGCTGTGCCACGCCCCAGCCGTGCTGTGGGCCGAGGCTCAGAGTCTTCAGAATCAGCAGATCGAGCGTCCCTTGAAGGAGATCGGTGGTGTTGGTCTGGGGCATGGAGTCTCTCTCCTACTCGTTCCGGATGGCCACCATGGGGTCCACCCGCGCCGCCCGCCGGGCGGGCAGCCAGGTGGCGGCCAGGGCCACCAGGGCGAGCAGGGCGGCGATGGAGGCAAAGGTGAGGGGATCGCGGGCGCTCACGCCGTAGAGGAGGCTTTCGAGCACCCTCGTGAAGGCCAGGGCGCCGAGGAGGCCCAGGACGATCCCTGCCGCGGTGAGGCCGGCTCCCTGGCCCATGATCAGCCGGAGCACGTCCCGCGTCTGGGCGCCCAGGGCGATCCGCACGCCGATCTCCCGCGTGCGCTGGGCCACGAGGTAGGAGATCACCCCGTAGAGCCCGGCGGCCGAGAGGACCAGAGCCATGCCCGCGAAGATCGCCAGCAGCCAGAGGTTCAGGCGGCGGCTGGCGAGGGACTCGGAGATGACGTCCTCCATGGACATCACCTGGAAGAGCGGCAGGCCCGGATCGACGCTCTTCACCGCCTCGCGGACGCCGGAGGCCGCGCTCTCAGGCGGCACGGAGGTGCGGACCACCAGGGTGGCGTCGCCGAGCCAGCCCTCGGCTCCCGGCATGAGGTGGGGGAAGTAGATCTCCGGGAGCGGCTCGCGGTCGAGTCCGGCCTGCCGGACGCTGCCCACGACTCCAATGATGGTGTGGGGCGCTTCGCGGTCGATCCGCAACTGTTTGCCGACCGCGTTCTCGCCGGGGAACTGCTGGCGCGCCAGGGCCTCGTTGACGATCACCAGGCGCTTGCCGATCCCGCCGTCGCTGTCCGTGAAGTCGCGGCCCCGGAGGACGGGGATGCCGAGCGTCTGGAAAAACTGGGAACTCGCCACGCGCCACTCGGCGATGGGCCCTTGCCCCGCCGGCGGGTCGGGACGGCCTTCGACCTGATAGCCCCCGTTGGTCCAGGCGTTCTGGATGGGCAGCATGGAGACCACGGCGGCCGAGCGCACGCCTGGGA
>CAXTNS010000214.1:3306-3739 GCA_964245465.1 uncultured Thermoanaerobaculia bacterium | reverse complement strand
GCACCGGCTGGAAGAACCGGAGGGCGGACCCGTCCAGTTGCTCCGCGGGCACGGCCACGTGGGCCGTGAGCACGTTTCCGGCCGCGAGCCCCGGCTCCGTGCCGCTCAGCTTGAGGAAGCCTCTCAAGAGGAGCCCGGCGCCGATCAGCAGGACGAGCGAGAGCGCGATCTCGCCCACCACCAGGGCGCTCCGGAAGCGCTGCTGGCCGCCGCTGGCCGTAGCCTTGCCGGCTTCACTCAGGGTGTCACGCATGTCCTCCTTGGAGGTCTGGAGCGCCGGCACGAGGCCGAAGGCGAGCCCGGAGAGCACGGCGGCCGCGAGCAGGAAGGCGAAAACCCGGCCGTCGAGCGGGATGCCGCCCGCCAGTGGCAAAGCGCTCTGGGCGAGCGGCGCCAGGGCCGCGAGGCTCCATCCAGCGAGCAGGGTGCCCAC
>CAXTNS010000214.1:2509-3296 GCA_964245465.1 uncultured Thermoanaerobaculia bacterium | reverse complement strand
CGCCCGCCAGGGACAGGACGAGGCTCTCGACCAGGAACTGCCGCACCAGCCGGGAGCGGCTTGCGCCGAGCGACAGGCGGATGGCCACCTCGCGCCGCCGCACCGCGGCCCGGGCCAGCAGGAGGTTGGCCACATTGGCGCAGGCAATAAGTAGCACCAGGGCCACGGCGCCAAAGAGGATGAGGAGCGCCGGCCGTGCCCGTCCCACGACGGTCTCCCGCAGTGAATAGGCGATGGCGGTCCGCCCCGTCTGCTCGGGATAGGCCTTCTCGATGCGGGCGGCCACGTCCCGGAGCTGCGCCGAGGCCTGCTCCATGGACACACCCTCGCGCCGACGCCCCACCACGGCGAGGAAGTGGTTGCCGCGCCCGGCCTGATCTTCTTTGGGATGGAAGAGCGTCCACACGTCCGTCTTCGCCGCGCCCGGGGGGAAGTCGAAGGGGGCCGGCATGACGCCGATCACCGTATGGAGCACGCCGTCGAGCCGGATCGTCCGCCCCACGAGGGAGGGATCGGCGCCGAAGCGCTCGCGCCAGAGCCGCTCGCTCACCACGGCGACCGAGTCGCGGCCGGGCAGGTCCTGCCCGGGGGCGAAGGTGCGTCCGCGCAGGGGCTGGGCCCCGAGGATGGTGAAGAGGTTGGCCGTGGCGGCCACGGCCTGGAGGTGCTCAGGCTCGGCTGCTGAAGCCTCCTGGAGATTGAAGCTCCCCGACCGCCAGGCCGCGAGTTGGGAGAAGCCCGGGACCTGCGCCTGCCAGTCGCGAAAATTGGGGACGGAGACGGAGCC
>CAXTNS010000214.1:0-2499 GCA_964245465.1 uncultured Thermoanaerobaculia bacterium | reverse complement strand
CAGGCCGTGGCCGCCACGGCCAACCTCTTCACCATCCTCGGGGCCCAGCCCCTGGCCCTCGTTCCAGCTCTCGTAGAGACGCACGAGGCGGTCCGGCTCGGCGTAGGGCAGCGGGCGCAGCAGCACGGCGTTGATGACGCTGAAGAGGGCTGCGTTGGCGCCGATGCCGAGGGCCAGGCAGAGCACGGCCACCAGGGTGAAGGCCGGCGAGCGGCGGAGCGAGCGCAGGCCGAAGCGCACGTCGCGCCCGACGTCGTCCATCCAGGTGACGCCGCGCGCGTCGCGTACCTCGTCTTTGAACTGGTCGACCGGGCCGAGAGACCGTACGGCCTGAGCCCGGGCCGCGGCGGGGCTCATTCCCTGCTCGACGTTCTTCGCGGTCTCCATCTCCAGGTGAAACTGCATCTCATCGTCCAGATCGCGCTCGAAGGAGCCGCGATCGGCCAGGTGATTGATTCGGTTCGTGACTTTCCGCAAGGCGTGCATGGCGCGTCTCCCCTCGAATGTCTACAAGAGGGGACTACGGGAAGGTGGCTGGGAAAGTTTCAGCGGCCAGAAAAGGAAAACCCCCTCTCCTGCCGGAGAGGGGGTTCGGTGAGGCTGTTACGGCAGGGTCGTTTGGAGCTCGAGGTCCTCGCTGAGCGAGCTCTCGAAGCCGGGGTCTTCCAGCTTGTCGAGCCCCACGGAGCCGTCGCCGGCACCGTTCCGGCCGGCGAGGAGGTCCTGGTCGCGGCCGTTGTGCCGGGTGAAGCTGTTGGCGAGCAGGCCGAGCCCGGCCGCGCCCAGGGCCGTGCCGACCTTGTCGCGGCGCTTGAGGCCGGCGATCACCAGGGCGGCGCCGCCCGTGCCGGCGAGGATCAGCGTGGCGGGTTTCCACGCGCGGGCGAGCCGGGAGCGGGACTTGCCATTGTCCTGATCACTCTCCAGGGAAGCGTCGTCGCTCTCCAGGAACTGGAGCTGGCAGTCCAACTCCTTGACGCCCTTGATCTTGGCTACGGTGCTGAGCAACTGATCGGCCTCCAGGGCGGGCACAGAGCCCAGCAGCTTGACCCGGCCTTCCAGGGACGTCACCTCGATGTCCGCGGGATGGGAGGCGATCCGCCCGATCTTCGAACGCACCCGGTCGCACAGGACCTGGTCGTCCACCTCGCTCCAGTGCAGCCGGGAGCCGGCCTCGTGGACGAGGCCCTTGGTCCGGTTGCCTAGGTCCTTGCCGGTCTTGAGGGCGGCGCTGCCCCCCGTCTTGAGAGCGCTCACCGTCTTATCGCGGGCCAGGGCCCGGCGATGACGGCCGCCCTGGGGATCGAGCAGGTACATGAGGCCGGCACCCAGACCCGCTCCGACGCCGGCGCTGCCCATGAGAGACCATTTCTGTTTGTCCATATTGCCTCCTTCAGTTGAGAAGGCCCACCGGCAGGGGCTTCGACGGGAAAGGCCGCTTTGAGGAATCTCGGGGAGCGCTTGCCGGCGGACCTCTTGCAAAACATCTCGCGGCGCGAAGGAGCGTTCCTCCGCGCCGCCGGCTAGGTGTTGCAAGCGCTGTACCGTCCCGCAGGGAATCAGAAGCTGTTGATGTCGATGCTGCCGTTGGTGGTGCGGGCGTAGAGCTTGCCGCCGCCGCCGTTCAGGTCGCCCTGGAGGCTGCGCTTGCCGGGCTGGCCGCCCTCGATGGAGAGGTCGCTGTTCACCCGCCCGTTCGTGGTGCCCGCGTCAATGGACAGGCGGGCGTCCCGCGGCAGGCGCAGCGAGATACCGCCGTTGGTGCTGGTGAGGCGGATCTCGCTGTCGTCCGGCAGGTCGGAGAGCTCGGCGTTGATACCGCCGTTGACGGAGCCGGCCTTCAAGGCCCCGGCGGACCGGATAACGTCGATGCCGCCGTTGACCGTCTCCAGGACCATGTTCCCCTGGACGTCTTTGACCGTGATGCCGCCGTTGGTGGTTTCCAGATGGGCCTTGCCGCGGGTGCCGGCCGCCGAGAGGCCGCCGTTGACGCTCACGACGTCGAGCGCGGCGCGGCGGGGCACGTGGAGGCGGTAGGTGACGTTGGCGTTCACGTCCTTGCCGAACATCCAGTCGAAGAAGCCGCTGCCCTGGCGGCGGGGGTATCTGGTGTCGATCTTCAGGCCGTCGGCGCCCTGGGTGATGTCGATCTTCAACTGCGCCATGTATTTACGGGCCACGTCGGCATCGCCGGCCTTGACCTTCTTCTCGGCCTCGATACGCACCTCGTTGCGGTCCCAGGCCTCCAGGGTCACGGCACCATTGACATTGGAGAGCCGCACCTGGGAACCCGGCTGGAGCGGTACGGTGCGGTCGAGCTTCTCCGTCAAGGTCTCCGCCCCGGCGGCCCCCGCGACCAGCAGGAAACCGAGGAAGACAGAGAGCCTTTTACGTGTTTTGATCATCGGCATGAATCGTCCCTCCTTCTCAGTCCCCTACGAAGCGGAGTCGCAAAAGGTTACACGTCCGATGACGGACGATCTGGAGCTGCTTCTCGCG
>CAXTNS010000213.1:1227-9813 GCA_964245465.1 uncultured Thermoanaerobaculia bacterium | reverse complement strand
TACGAGCACGACCTCGTCACGTTCCACGAATTCCTGGCCGCCGACTTCCTGGGCAAGGGTCCGGAAGACGTGCGCCCGCAGGACGTGGACGCCCTCGCCGTGCGCTCGTTCCTGGCGGCGTTGACCCGGCGGGGCCTGGGCAAACGCAGCCAGGGACGGGCGCTCTCGGCGGTGCGGAGCCTCTTCCGCTTCGCGTGCCTCGAAGGGGTGATGCCGGCCAACCCGGCCCAGGGGGTGAAGACGCCGAAGGTCCCCAAGACCCTCCCCCGCCACCTGCGGCCCGGCGAGGTCGAGGACCTGATCGAGGCGCCCTCGGGCGACGAGCCTCTGCGGAAGAGGGACCGGGCGATCCTGGAGCTTCTCTACGCGGCCGGCCTGCGCGTCTCGGAGCTGGTGGGGCTGGACTGGAAGGACATCGATCTGTCGGCGCGGGTCCTGCGGGTGATGGGCAAAGGGAGCAAGGAGCGCATGGTGCCCTTCGGACGGCCGGCGGCGGACGCCCTGCGCCAGTGGCTGGAGGAGTGGGAAGAAGTACGCGATTCCATGAAGGGTGAGGGAGATCCGGTCTTCCTGAACCGCGCCGGCGGCCGGCTGACGGATCGTTCGGTGCGGCGGGTGATCGACCGCTGGGTGGACGCGGCGGCCGTGGCCCGGGGGGTCCACCCTCACACGCTGAGGCACACGTTCGCCACCCACCTGCTGGAGAACGGGGCGGACCTGCGGGCCATCCAGGAGCTGCTGGGACACAGCTCGCTCTCGACGACCCAGAAATATACGCACCTGGAGGTGGACCGGCTGCTCTCCGTCTACCGCGACGCCCACCCGCGAGCCCGGCGGGATTCCGAATGACCACGGGAGTGGAAAGGCAGTTCCCCTGCACGCCGGGGGGCGCGATCCTCCGGGGCCGCAGGCGGCTGAGGAATCTCCTGCTGGGGCTGACATTACTGATGCTGGCCGTGGGCGGGCTCACCCTGACGGCCGGCCGGATCGCCCCCGGCCTCATCGCGCTCGCCGTGGCCATGATCCCGTGGACGGCCTGGCGGATGAGCGGCGACCTCGACCCGTTCTGGCTGGAGGTGGCGGGCGGCAAGCTGACCGTGCAGATGCGCCGGCGCCGTGAGAGCTTCGCCGCCGCCGGGGCCGAGGCCCGGCGCCTGACGCGGGAAGAAATAGCCCACCTGGAAACCCTGACGACCACGGGCGGAGTCTCGGCCGGCACCGGTGGATTCGAATCCCACCGTCTGGGAGAATTCGACCTCTATGCGAGCGATCTCGGCAACGCCGTGCTGGTGGATCTCGGGGAGACGCGCCTGATCGTCACTCCGGACGACCCGGGGGCTTTCCTGGAAGCCCTTTCCTCCCCCTGATATACAATCGCCAGCCCATGGATACTTTCAAGTCTACGACCGTCCTGCTCGTGCGCCGCAACGGCAAAGTCTGCATGGCGAGCGACGGGCAGGTCACGATGAATCAGAGCACCATCGTCAAGGGCGGCGCGAAGAAGGTCCGGCGCGCCGGCAAGGGCAAGGTGCTGGTGGGTTTCGCGGGCGGCGGAGCGGACGCCCTGGCGCTCTTCGGCCGGCTGGAAGAGAAGCTCGAAGAGTTCAACGGCAACCTGGAGCGGGCGGCCGTCGAGCTGGCCAAGGACTGGCGGACGGAGCGGGCCCTGCGCCAGCTCCAGGCGATGATCCTGGTGGCCGACAAGGAGAAGAGTTTCTTCATCTCAGGCGCGGGCGAGCTGATGCAGCCGGACGACGACGAGCCCGTGCTCGCCATCGGCTCCGGGGCCAACTACGCTCTGGCCGCCGCGCGCGCCCTGATGCGCCACACTCCGATGTCCGCTCCGGAGGTGGTACGCGAGGCGATGAAGATCGCCGGCGAGATCTGCATTTTCACCAACGACCGCCTCACACTCGAGGAACTGTAGGGAAAAGCCATGTCCATTCAGCTTGCCGGCGAGGTCCAGCTCGGACCCGCGCTCGAAAATATGACGCCGCGGCAGATCGTGGCCGAGCTCGACAAGTTCGTGGTCGGGCAGCGGCAGGCGAAGCGCGCCGTGGCCATCGCCCTGCGCAACCGCTGGCGCCGCCAGCAGCTCCCGCCCGAGCTGGCCGAGGAGATCGCGCCCAAGAACATCCTGATGATCGGTCCCACCGGCGTCGGCAAGACCGAGATCGCCCGCCGCCTGGCGCGGCTCGCCAAGGCGCCCTTCCTCAAGGTGGAGGCCAGCAAGTTCACCGAGGTAGGCTACGTCGGGCGGGACGTCGAGTCCATGGTGCGCGACCTCGTGGAGATCGCCGTCACCATGGTCAAGGAGGAGAAGCGCGAGGCGGTGCGCGAAGCCGCCGCGGCCCGCGCCGAGGACCGCCTGCTCCAGCTCCTCGTACCGCCCCGGCCGATCAACGCCTACCTGCGCCACGAGGAGGACAACGAGGACGAGCTCGCCGCCACCCGCGAGAAGTTCCGCGAGAAGCTGCGCGCGGGCGCCCTCGACCACCGGCGCGTGGAAGTCGAGGTCGACGAGTCCGCCTCCCCGAGCCTGGAGATGTTCACCCCCCAGGGCGTCGAGGAGGTGGGCATCAACATCAAGGAAATGCTCCCCGGCCTCTTCGGCCGCAAGAAGAAGCAGCAGGTCTCGGTGGCCGAGGCGCGCGAGATCATCCTCCAGCAGGAGGCCGAGAAGCTGATCGACCGCACGCAGGTCTCCCGCGAGGCGCGCCAGCGGGTCGAGCAGGCCGGCCTCATCTTCCTCGACGAGATCGACAAGATCGCCGGACGCGAGGGGGGCCGCGGCCCCGACATCTCGCGCGAGGGCGTGCAGCGCGACCTGCTGCCCATCGTCGAGGGGACGAACGTCTCGACCAAGCACGGCATGGTGAAGACGGACCACATCCTCTTCATCGCGGCCGGCGCGTTCCACGTCAGCAAGCCCTCGGACCTGATCCCCGAGCTCCAGGGCCGCTTCCCCATCCGCGTGGAGCTGGACGCGCTCACGGAGAACGACTTCGTGCGCATCCTGACCGAGCCCGAGACGGCTCTGACCAAGCAGTACTCCTCCCTGCTTTCGACCCAGGGCGTGAACCTCGAGTTCACTTCCGAGGGCGTCGCCGAGATCGCCCGTCTCGCCGTGGAGGTCAACTCCTCGACCGAGAACATCGGCGCGCGCCGGCTCTCGACTCTCATGGAACGCCTGCTCGACGAGGTCTCCTTCGAGGCTCCCGACATGTCCGGGGTGGCCGTGAAGGTGGACGGCGAGTACGTCCGCGGCGTGCTCGCCGGCATCGTCAAGGACCAGGACCTCTCACGCTATGTCCTCTAGCCCATTCCGGAATCTTGTAGGGGCGGCCCTGTGTGGCCGCCCTGTTTTTGCGCTCCTGAAGACAGGGCGGCCACGGAAGACAGGGCGGCCACGTGGGGCCGCCCCTACATTCCTCGCCATTGCCATGCTGCTCGGCATCCTCGGCTGCGGCAAGCAGGGAGCGCCGCAGCCGCCCCTGCGGGCCGTTCCGGCCACGACCCAGGATCTCTCGGTCATCCAGCAGGGCCCGCGGCTCCTCCTGAGCCTCGGCTATCCCCAGGTGACGCCGGCCGGCACGGCTCTCGAGGGGATCACGGCCGTTGAGATCTACCAGACCACCCGGCCTGCCGCGGACGGCAAGGCCAGCCCGATGGACCCGCGGCAGTTCGGCGCCGCCGCCAAGCTCCTTCAGCGGCTGGAGGGCGCCGACCTGACGGCGGCGACCGAGGGGGCGCGCATCAACGTCTTCCTGCCCCTGCCGGAGACTCCGGCGGCCACGGCCTCGACCCCTCCTCCCGCTCCCCCCGCTCAGTACTTCGCCGTGCGCACGTTCGGCAAGGCGGGCGACAAGTCCGAATTCTCGAACGTGGCCGCCGTGGTGCCCAAGTCGCCACCCTCGGCGCCCGAGCGGGTCAACGTCACCGCCCGCGCCGACGGGGTGCTCGTCGAGTGGTCTCCCGTGGAGGGGGCCACGGCGGGCTACAACATCTACCGCCGGGACTCCAAGGAACGCGCCTACACGCGGCCCGTCCACACGGCCGGGGCGCAGGAGCGGAGCTGGCTCGACAACACGGCCCGCTTCGGCCAGAGCTACATCTACACGGTGACGGCTCTCGCGGGACCGGACCCCACGGTCGAGAGCGGCATCGCGAGCGACCACGAGGTGATCTACCAGGACCGCTTCCCGCCGCCGCCGCCCGCCGATCTCGTGGCCCTGGCGGAAACGGGCCGGGTGCGGCTGGTCTGGCAGCCGAGCGAGGCGGAGGACATCGCCGGCTACGTTGTCTACCGCCGCGTGGGCGAGGGCGGCACGTTCCAGCGGATCACCGCCCAGCCGGTCGGGAGCGCCGAGCACGTGGATACCGCCGTGCGTTCCGGACAGGCCTACACTTACCGTGTGACGGCGGTGGACCAGGCCGGCAACGAGAGCGCGCCCGGCAGCGAGGTCCGGGCGGTCGTGCCATGACCCATTTCTACAAGGTCTCCGGCAGCGGCAACGACTTTCTGGCCCTGGCGGAGCCCTTCCAGGTGCCACCCCCGGAGACGATCCGCGCCTGGTGCCGGCGCGGCACCTCGCTCGGGGCGGACGGCCTGTTCGTGCTCCGGCGCAAGGACAGCCAGAGCGATCGCGGGGGCGCCACCATGGCCTACTTCAACGCCGACGGCCTGCCCGCGGACCTGTGCCTGAACGGCACCCGCTGCGCCGCCCAGCTCGCCTTCCATCTCGGCTGGGCCGGCGGGACGGTGACGGTGCGGACGGCCGCGGGCGAGGTCCCGGCCCGGCGGATCGACGATTCGCGGGTCGCCCTGGAGCTGCCCGCGCCGGCCGAGCCGCCGAGGAGCCTGACGGTCGACGCCGGGGGTGCCGGGGGCACGTCCTGGGCGGGGTATTTCCTGACGGTCGGCGTGCCCCACTTCGTGCTGCTCTGGCCCGAGGGGCTGGAGCATGCGCCGGTGCGAGAGCTGGGCGCCGAGATCCGGCGCCACCCGGCCTTCGGTCCGCCGGGGACGAACGTCAACTTCGTCCGCTTTCCCGCACCGGACCGTCTGGAGATCCGCACGTTCGAGCGCGGCGTCGAGGAAGAGACCCTCTCCTGCGGCTCGGGTGTGATGGCGAGCGCCGCCGTGGGACTGGAGACGGGCCGGGCCGGGCTGCCGCTCCACGTGATGACCCAGGGAGGCTTCGGGCTGGAGGTGGATGGAGACCTAGCCCAGGGACGGTGGTCGCTGGCCGGCGACGCCCGCATCATCGCCGAAGGGGATCTGCTGCCGGGCGCCTTGGCGAGCCCCGGGCCGCATTCTTGCACGCCGGTTGCAGTGGGAGGGCTGAAATGAGGAGAGCCTCGGAAGAAGCGTCTCGCGTCGCAGCCATCGTGCCGGCATACAACGAGGAGGCCACGCTGACCGAGGTGCTCTCGGTGCTCGAGGCCACTCCTACGATCGACGAGATCCTGGTCGTCTCCGACGGCTCGACCGACGGGACCGTCGACATCGCCCGCTCGATGGGCCTGCGCACCATCCACCTGCGGCAGAACCAGGGCAAGGGCCGCGCCATGGCCATCGGCGTGGCCCACACGGACGCGGAGACCCTGCTCTTCGTGGACGGCGACATCCTGAACCTCACGGGCGACCTGCTCTCCCGTCTGATCGAGCCGGTCCTCTCCGGCCGGTCGGACATGAACGTCGGCATCCGCCACCGCGGCCGGGCGATCAACGCCATTCAGGAGAAGACAGGGCCCCTGCTGTCGGGTATCCGCTGTCTCCGGCGGGAGGTCTTCGAGGCGGTCCCCGAAAGCCACCGCGAAGGCTTCGCCATCGAGACCGCCCTCAACTGGGCGTGCGAGCAGCTCGGATACCGCACGACCACGATCGTCATGTACAACCTGAAGCACCTCGTCAAGGAGAAGAAGCGCGGCCTGGTCCAAGGCTCCCGCGCCCGCTTCAAGATGTTCGGGGCCGTCTTCGGCGCCTATCTGAACCTGCAGCTCAAGCAGCCGGCGCTCCGCACGGGGAAAATCCGCACCGGAGAGATCTCCATGCGCCACGCCCTCAAACCCGAGCTCGAGTACATCAATTTCTGAGTTTTCCTAAAATAAAAAAGGTGGAGCGCCTGAGCCGTAGGAGGGTCTCAAACGTTCCCGAGGGGATTCAGAGTTTTCTTTTTGGTTTCCTGCACATTGTGGCAGCCGTGTTACACACTGTCAATAGTGGTGCTACCACTGTTGCGCCCTCCCGGCCTGCCATACTAGGATTCCTTAGCTTATGAGGAAGAATCAATCCGTCGCGGAACGAGAGGGTGAAGGCTACGTCGAGCTGTCGTCGCACGACCGCATCCTGCAGGCGGGCCGCGAGCTGTTCGCCGAGGACGGTTACGAGAACACCACGACCTCGGCCATCGCCCGCAAGGCGGGGACGAGCGAGTCTCAGCTCATCAAGCACTTCGGCAGCAAGGAGGGTCTGCTCGAGGCCATCTACGACCAGGCCTGGCAGCGAATGGCCCTGGGCCTGAGGCGGGTCCAGGAGGCGCACAGCTCCCCCCTCGACCGGTTGCGGGGACTGACGGAGCTGATGATCGGCGCGCTCGAACGAGACAAGGAGATCAGCACTCTCATGCTCCTGGAGGGACGCCGCATCCGCAAGCGCGGCCACCAGGTGCTCCTCACCCAGGGTTTCCAGCAGGTGCTGGGCGTGATCGACGGGGTGCTGCGGGAGATGCGCGACGCCGGCATGCTCCGGCAGGACCTCAATCCGGAGGCTGTCCGCTCAGCCCTGATCGGCGCTTTCGAAGGCCTGCTGCGGGACCAGCTCCTGGCCGAGCGGGCAGGCTTCCCGGCCCACTATGACGGGACCGAGCTGCGGGCGGCTTTCAAGGCCGTCTTCGAGTGCTTCCTCACGCGGGAAGGTTCCTCGTAGGGGCCGGCAAAGCTCCGATATCATCTCCTTCATGCTGCCGTTGCTGCTCGCGCTGCTCCTCGGGGCTCCGTCTCCGCCCGTTGCTCCTCTCCGCCTCACCTCCCAGGCCTTTGGCAGTCCGGTCGAGATCGAGGTCCGGAACCTGCCTCAGGAGGCCGCGCGGGAGGCCATCCGGAAAGCCCTGGCGGAGATCGCGGAGGTCGAGAGGCTGACCGGCGGCGGTCTCTCCACCCTCAACGCGGCGGCGGGCAAGGGACCCCAGCCCGTGGACCCGCGGCTCCTCACGGTGCTCACCCGCGCCCGGGATTTCTGCTTCTGGTCGGAGGGGGCTCATGGACCCCTGGGCCGGGACCTGTACGCGCTCTGGGCCGACCCGTCCGAGCCGCCCTCCCCGGAACAGGTCGAGCCGGCGGTGGGCGTCGCGGAATGCGGCCGTCTGGCCCTCGACCCGAAGGCCGGCACCGCGGCCCTGGCCGAGGGGAGCGGGCTGGACCTGCGGGGATTCGCGGAAGGTCACGCGATCGACCGCGCCGTCGAGGTCCTCAAGAAGGAGGGGGCGGCGAACGTCTTCGTCCGGATCGGCCGGGTCCAGCGGGGCGCCGGCGCGGGTCCCGGAGGCAAGGGCTGGCCCGTGGAGCTGCCCCCCTTGGACCGCCTCTACCTGCTCGACCGCTCGCTGGCGGTGGCGTCGGAAACCCTGCTCCTCAACCAGCGGACGGGCCGGCGGGCTCAGGGCGTGCTGGCCGCCGCCGCGGTGACGGACCTGGCGGTCGACGCCCAGGGCCTCGCGGCCACGATGTTCATCACCGGCCCCCGCGAGGGCCAGCTCCGCCTGGGGTCGCTGCGTCCGCGGCCTTCAGCGCGCTGGTTTCTGGGGAGCGGGGCCGGCGAGCCGCTCCGGGTGGACTACCGCTGGTCCGAGGTCACCCGGAAGTAGCGCGGCCGTCTCCTCGGCGCAGCAGGCGCCTCCCGAAGGGATGGAACGGCCATGCGGGCAGACCTCGGGATGATCGAGGAAAGCACAGACCTGGTCCTCGAAGCCGGCGGCCACGGGCGTCTCCCGGCCGCATTCCGAGCCGCGGCCGAGCGTGCGGGCGAGCAGCACCTCGGCGAGCCGCACCCTCCGGACCACGGCCTGGGCCTGGGCCCGGCCGCGCTCGGTGAACGTGATCTTGCCGTCCGCAAAGGCGAAGAGACCGTCCGCCAGCAGCTCCGCCACGCCGCGGCGGGCCACCGAAACACCCGTCCGGTCTTCCTCCAGTAGCTGCCAGAGCTCGGCGAGTACCTCCTGGAGCTCCAAGTCTCCGGGCTGCTCCACGTGGGCCAGGCGGCCGTGCTCCAGCCGGACCTCGCGGCCGGCGCGGGCCGCGATCGTGGGGTCGTGCGTGACCAGGACCAGCGTGTGACCACGCTGGTGGAGGTCGGCCAGGAGCGACATCACGACGGCCTCGTTGACGGCGTCGAGGTTGCCCGTGGGCTCGTCGGCCAGGATCAGGGGCGGCTGGTTGATAAGCGCGCGGGCGATGCACACCCGCTGCTGCTCGCCGCCCGAGAGCTGGCTCGGCAGGTGGGACAGGCGCTCGCCCAGACCTACGCGGCGCAGGGCCTCCTCGGCCTCGGCGCGGTCGGTCATGCTGCGAACGTACTGGGCCAGC
>CAXTNS010000213.1:0-1217 GCA_964245465.1 uncultured Thermoanaerobaculia bacterium | reverse complement strand
GGCCAGCATGACGTTTTCGAGCGCCGTGAGATAAGGGATCAGGTGGAACTGCTGGAAGACGAGCCCCACCGTGCGCTGCCGGTAGCGGGCCAGATCGCGGGCGGAAAGCCCCGGGAGATCGACGCCGCCTACCTTGACCCGCCCCGACGTCGGCCGGTCGAGCCCCGAGAGGATGTTGAGCAGCGTGGTCTTGCCCGAGCCCGAAGGACCGGTCACCGCCACCCATTCGCCCTCGCCGATCGAGAGGTCGAGATCGTCGAGGGCGCGAAGGGCTCCGAAACGGCGGCTCAGGGCCTCGGCCTCGACGAACGGCATCGCCATGGCCTACTCGCCCCGCAGCACCCGCGCGGCGTCCAGCCGCTCGACCCGCCGCAACGCCATCAGCATCGAGCAGCCCACCACCAGGAGCGCCGCCAGTACCGCGGCCGCGAAACCGCTCCAGGTGAGCCCCCCGCTGTCGGCCCCGCTGACAGCTCCCAACATGCGGTGGGCGAGACCACCTGCCGCCAGCTCTCCCAGAATCTGTCCCAGGGCCCCCGCGAGCACCGCCGCCGCCAGCAGCTCGGCGGCCAGGAACATCCCGCCCCGCCGGCCGGTGTAGCCGAGGGCCAGGAGCAACCCGATCTCCACCCGCCTTTCGCCTACGAGCGCCGTGGTCGCGGCCCCCACCGACAGGAGGGCAAGCAGCAGAGAAACGGCGCTCACGGCCGCCAGCACCAGCGTCAGGCGCCGGGTCAGGCGGGCGTCCGACTCGCTCACCCGCAGCAGGGGGACCGCCTCGACCCCTTCGACCCGGGACTCGATGTCGCGCGCGATTTCCGGCAGGCGCTCGGCATCGGCGCGCACCTCGATGCGCTCCAGACCCAGGTCCACCCGCTGGCCGAGGCTCGCCGGTACGGCAGATGCCACGCCGGTGGCGGTCCGGACTCCGGGGACCTCCCGCACCCGGGCGAGCGCGCCGGGAGGGATGGACGCCGGCCCGCCCACCTGCGGGCGCACGGTGAGGTTGTGGCCGAAGACGGCGAGGCTCGTGCCCAACTGCTTTTCCGCGCGGGTCGAAAAGCCCGCCAGGGTCGCGACCGTGGCCACGGCGACCGTGACCGCGGCGAGGATCAGCGCGAGTTGGCGGAAACGGCGGCGAAGGCTCGCCAGGACCATGCGGAGGACCATCAGGCGGTCGCCCTCTTCAGGATGTCGGCCGGATAGCGCTCCAGGGC
>CAXTNS010000212.1:0-9826 GCA_964245465.1 uncultured Thermoanaerobaculia bacterium | reverse complement strand
CAGGAGGTACTGGGCGGAGCTTTCGTTGAGGGCGCGGCAGATGCGGACGAGGTCTTCGAGCGTAGGCGCACGTACGTGCTGGCCATCATCCGCGTCATCCATTCTTCAGCCTCCTGGAAGGTCCGGAACCGGTAGAGCCCCTTCGGAGCGAGCTTGTCGGTCCGGCGGACGGCCCAGGCAGTCCGCAGCAGGCGATCGGCGTCCTCTGGCGACGTGTTTCCGATCTTCCGTTTCCCGACGACTTTCATGGCTTATTCAGTGTAGCGCATTTAGAGGGCTTCCCCCGGCCCAAGGCGGCCACGTGGGGCCGCCCCTACAGACCCGCCTATACGGAGATCGAGCCGGAGTCAGCCTATCCGAAAAGGATGCGAAGGCCTTCGGCGACCCGCGACTGCAACTCCGGCGAAAGATGCCCAAGTTGCCGGCGGATCAGAGCCGCCGAGACCGTCATCAGGCGGTGCAGTTGCAGGGTTGATGGAACCCGCAGACCCGTTGCGGCGAACCCAGGGTCGCGCGAATCCAGCGCGAGGGCAGTGCCGAGGAGCCTGCCCGGAATCCGGCTGGTGATGAAAGCAAGGACTACGTGGCGGTGGGGTCCAAGCGGCTCTGTCAAACAGACCGCCGGGCGGACTTTGGTGCTCGAAAGGTCGTCAAAGGAGAAAGGGACGAGGACGACCTTATGCCTGGTCAAGGAAAGGATCTCCGTCCTCCAGCGTGTAGACGTCCTCCTCCGGGGCTTCAAGGTCCCGGAACGCCGGGTTTTGAGCCGCGGCTCGCAGCCATTCGTCCTCGTCGATCCCTTCGTTCAAGGGGTACAACACGATGACGCGCACTCGCATGGGGCCGGAAACCGGCAGGGCTTCGTCAAGCCTCAGCCGATGATCCTCGTCAACAGTTCCAGTCGTCTCTATGGCCGTCATGGCGGCTTCCATTGCGTGCCTTCCTTCCCGAGTGCCGGCGAGCGAACCCGCACCCAGGAAGTCTAACCCAAGTGGCTGGTCTGGTCCGGCTGAAATCCTTCCTGCCTGCCGGACACCAGGAGGCAGGAGACACCGCCTCCGGGGTTGGTGTAGCCTATTCCTGCTTCCCTATCGTCCAGGAGAATCCCCAATGTCCGACCCGTCCTCTGAATCTCGGGAGAAGCTCCCCTCCAGGTTCACCGCGCTCTTTCGCCGGAAATGGTCCGGGAAGGATGTCGCGATCCTTGTTTTGGCTCTGTCGTTCGTGTCCATGTCGGCGTTTGCGTTCCGGGAACCCATCTCCGCGGCTTTCGCCAAGATGCGGGCGGGAGCTCAGGGGGCGGAGACGGTGTCGATCTTCGATGTGGTGGTGGATCGGCAGAATCGACAGTATTTCGACATCCTCTTTGACAAGCCCCTGGGGCAGGGAAAGGTCGGGGAGGTGCTCGATTCGGCTCCGGCGGCTATCTTCCCCACCCTGGGTGGATCGTGGAAGTGGCAGGACACCAATGCTTTGCGGTTCGAGCCGAGCGGCGGATTGCCGGTGGCTAGCGAGTTCAAGGTGGAGGTCGAGCCCGAGAAGGTGGTTCAGGAGGGGCAGGTCTTCACGGGGGAGACGGAGGTCACGGTCAAGACGGACAAGTTCCTCGTCGAGGACGTGACGGTGTTCGAGGAGCCGGCCCTCGAGGGGAAGGGGAAGGTGACCTTCCGGGGGGAGATGAAGTTCAACTATCCGGTCGATCCCAAGACTCTGGCCCCCCTGGTCAAGGTGGTGGATTCCGAGGTAGCGGAGCCGGTTCCGGTGGTGCTGGAGATCGACTGGAACAGCAACGTGGTGGGCTATCACACGGAGCCGGTGCAGAAGCAGCGGGACGAGCGGACGGTGCGGCTCGTCATCGCCGCGGCGCTCACGCCTTCGAACGGCAACGCTCCCCTGGGCGAGGACTACGTCAAGGAGATCGAGGTCGGGTCGAGCACCAAGCTCACGGTTCGCGGGGTCGAGACGGAGCCGGGGCCTCGGGAGTCGACGCTCAAGGTGACGTTCTCTTCCCCCATCTCCGCGGCCGTGGCCGAGAAGTACGTGACGATCGATCCGGCCGTGAAGGCGCGGTTCGCCGCGGAGCGGAACGTGCTGTCCATCACGGGCGAGATGGAGCCGGGGTCGAGCTACACGCTGACGATCGGCAAGGGCATGCCCGCCGCGGACGAGGCCGTGCTCCAGGAGGAGTACCAGGAGAAGGTCGACCTGCCGGACCTGGAGCCGTCGGTCGACTTCCAGAGTCAGGGGATGTTCCTCTGGAGCCAGGGCCGGCACGCGGTGGCCATGGAGGCTGTCAACGTGCCCAAGGTGCGGATGACGATCGACCGCGTGTATCTGAACAACCTCTTCTTCCTGTTCCAGTACGGCGGGTTCTACGACAGCGAGTACGGCTACTTCGACGAGCTCAATCACGCCCTGGGCGACCGCTTGAAGGAGGAGACGCTCGACGTGGGCGGCGCCAAGAACAAGCGGCGGGTCCAGGCGATCGATCTCGACTCGTTCGTGGACACCAAGGAGCCCGGGCTTTATCGGGTGTCCGTGGGCCAGCCGGACGCCTACGAGGCCGCCCAGCGGTGGCTGCTGCTGACGGATCTGGGCGCCGTGGCAAAGCGGGGGCCGGGGGAGATCCTGGTGTGGGTGTCGTCCCTCAAGGACCTGTCGCCCGTGGCGGACGCCAAGGTGACGCTGCTGTCGGACCAGAACCAGACGATGGCGTCGGGGCGGACGGACGGCTCGGGCGTGTGGCGGGTGTATGACCCCAAGGCGCTGGCGAAGGGGACCCCCTACATGGTGACGATCGAGAAAGGGGACGACTTCTCGTTCCTGCTGCTCGACCAGATGGGGATCGACACCACGGGGCTGGACGTGGACGGCGCCGAGGCCGTGGGCGAAGGGTACACGGCCTTCCTCTACGGCGAGCGCGACCTGTACCGGCCGGGCGAGAAGGTGAACGGGCTGGCGATCGTGCGCGACGGGTCGCTCCGGATCCCGCCGTCCATGCCAGCCCTGCTCCGCCACAAGGACCCGCAGGGGCGGGAGGTGGAGGTCCTGAAGGTCACGACGGACGCCAAGGGCCTGGCGCCGTTCAACCTGGACCTGCCGGCGTTCGCGCTCACGGGCAACCACACGCTGGAGTTGGAGGTGGCCGAAAAGACGATCGGCCAGTACCGGTTCCACGTGGAGGAGTTCGTGCCGGACCGGATCTCGGTGGAG
This sequence comes from uncultured Thermoanaerobaculia bacterium, assembly GCA_964245465.1. GTDB lineage: Bacteria > Acidobacteriota > Thermoanaerobaculia > Multivoradales > UBA5704 > DATARR01. The sequence goes on along the minus strand of CAXTNS010000212.1, from coordinate 6,613 downwards.
ATCGCCTTGCCGAAAGAAAACGTTGGGCCGGGGCAGAAGCTCGGGTACCAGGTGCAGTCGGCCTACCTGTTCGGCGCGCCGGCGGCGAACCTGCCGGTCGAGACGCGGGTGCGGCTGGTGGACTCGACGTTCGCGCCCAAGGGATTCGAGGCGTTCACGTTCCGCAACGGCGACCGGACGCTGGAGGACAACGAGATCCTCTCCGAGACCGGCACGCTGGACGAGGAAGGCCGGGCCAGCTTCGAGGTGGAGATGCCGGCCGGAGCGCCGGTGCCGTCGTCGCTGGAGGCTGTGGTCACGGCCCGGGTGCAAGAGCAGGGCGGGCGCGGGGTGGCGGCTCTCAACCGGCTCCAGGTGCATCCCTATCCTTATTACCTGGGATTGCGGAGAGCGGGTGGAGGCGAGGAGGGGTTTGCGGACCCAGGGAAGCCGGCAGGGTTCGAGTATGTGGCCGTGTCTCCGGAGGGCAAGGAGGTCTCCTCTAATGCTCTGCGGGCCGACCTCTTCGAGGACCGGTGGAACACGGTGCTGCGCAAGGGGTCGAACGGCAACTGGCAGTACGAGACGACGCGGGACCCGGTGCTGGTCTCGTCGAAGTCGATCCCCAGCGGCAAGGCCCGGGGGACGTTCGAGATGACGCCGCGGGACTACGGGAGCTACCGGGTGGTGCTCACCGATCCCGAGACCCAGGCTTCCACGGAGGTCGAGTTCTACGCCGCGGGCTGGGGCACGTCGCCGTGGGCCATGAAGAACCCGTCGCGGCTGGAGCTGGACCTCGACAAGGCGGAGTACCAGCCGGGAGACACGGCCGTGGTGCAGGTGCGGGCGCCGTTCTCCGGCAAGCTGCTGGTGACGGTGGAGCGTGAGCGGGTGCTCGACACGCAGGTCTACGACCTGACGGGGAACACGGCCACGATCCAGGTGCCGATCCGCGCCGAGTACCGGCCCAACGCCTACGTCACGGCCACGCTGGTGCGGCCGGTGGGCGACCTGGAGGTGGGCTCGGCCGGTCGGGCCTTCGGGGCCGTGGCGCTGCCGGTGAACCGGACGGCGAACAAGCTGAGCCCCCAGATCACGTCGCCGGAGGTGATGCGGCCGAAGGGGGATCTTCAGGTCGCCGTCAAGACGGTGCCGAACGCCGTGGTGACGGTGGCGGCGGTGGACGAGGGCATCCTCCAGCTCATCGCCCAGAAGACGCCGGACCCGTTCGAGTTCTTCTACCGCAAGCTGGCCCTGGGGGTGACGTCGTACGACACTTTCAGCCTGCTGCTGCCGGAGCTCAAGGGCACGGCGGCGGGCGGCGGCGAGGGCGAGCTGGGGATGAGCCAGTACGTGCGCACGGAGGGCATGCGCCGGGTGGAGCCGGTGGCGTTCTGGTCCGGCCCGGTGACGGCGGACGGCGAGGGCAACGCCACGGTGACGTTCAAGGTGCCGGAGTTCCAGGGGGCGCTGCGGATCATGGCGGTGTCGATCGACGAGGACCGCTTCGGCTCGTCCCAACGCCTGACCCGGGTGCGCGATCCCCTGGTGCTGCTGCCCACGCTGCCGCGCATTCTCTCCTTCGGCGAGACGCTTCAGGTGCCGGTGACGGTGCGGAACGACACGGGCAAGCCCGGGAAGATCCAGGTGGGCCTCACGGCGCAGGGGACCCCCGCAATCATCACCATCGAGCAGGCGTCACAGACGGTCGAGATCCCCGTGGGCCGGGAGAAGACGGTGTACTTCACGGTCAAGACGGGGGACGCCTCGGGGAACGTGCGGTTCGTGGCCACGGCTTCGGGCAATGGGGAAAAATCGAGCTCGACGACGAACGTGGGAATCCGGCCGGACCTGCCTCTGGCGGCTGAGGAAAAAGCCGGGGCCGTGGACAAGGCCACCTTCGAGGTGGCGTTGAAGGACGCGGACCGGTACCGGCCGGAGACGCTGCGGCGGACGGTGCGGATCGGACCCGTGCCGCTCGTCCAGTTCACGGGCAAGCTGGAGCACCTGCTCCACTATCCCTATGGGTGCCTGGAACAGACGACCTCTTCGGCGTTCCCGCTGATCTACATCGGGGACATCGCCAAGGCGCTCGACCCATCGCTCTTCGATCCCAAGAAGGGTCATGGCGATCCGGCGGAGATGGTGCAGGCGGGCCTGCGGCGGATCGCCATCATGCAGCTCCCGGGCGGCGGGTTCTCGCTGTGGCCGGGCGGGCAGAACGTCCACCCGTGGGGGAGCGTGTATGCCACGCACTTCATCGTAGAGGCGCGGCGGGCGGGGCACCCGGTTCCCGACGGGCTCTACGGGAACGCCCTGGGCTGGGTCGCCAACGAGGTGAAAGCCAAGGGGACGTACGGCAGCGAGGAGCTGCAGCGGATGGTCTACGGCCTCTACGTGCTGGCGCGGGCGAACCGGCCGGATCTGGGGACCATGGACTTCATCCGCCAGAAGCACGCGGCGGCGCTGTCGGCGGAGTCGAAGGCCCTGCTGGCGGCGGCGTACGCGTCGGCGGGCAACCCGCGGGCCACGCAGACCCTGGCGGCGAGCGTGGGGCAGGTGCAGGAGATCGAACGCCAGACGGGCGGCAACTTCAACTCGGCCATCCGCAACCGGGCTCTGCTGCTGCTGGCCCTGCTGGACGCGGACCCGAAGAGCCCGAAGATCCCCGCCCTGGTGGACCGCCTGGCGCGCGACGCCCAGTCCACCCAGGAGTACTCCTGGTGGACCACCCAGGAGGAGAGCTTCACGCTGCTGGCCCTGGGACAGTTCCTCCAGCGGCAGGCCCAGCAGCCGCCCTACTCGGGGACGGTGTTGGTGGGTAACAAGGCGGTCGGCAAGTTCGACAACAAGACGGTGACCCTGCCCCCGATCACCGGGAAGGAGCCGATCCGTATCCAGATGAACGGCGGGTACAAGTCCGGGGCGGCCTTCTACAGCGTGCTCACCCGGGGCGTGCCCACGGACGGCGCGTTCAAGCCGGCGAGCGCGGGGTTGGAGATCCAGCGGGAGTTCCTGAACCGGGAGGGCCAGACGCTCAACCTGGGTGACGTCAAGCAGGGGGATCTGGTCGTGATCCGCACCAAGGTCCGCAGCACGTCCGGGCCGGTGTCGAACGTGGCGATCGTGAACCTCCTGCCGTCCGGCCTGGAGGTCGAGAACCCGCGCCTCCAGACCACGGAGCAGCTCCCGTGGGTGAACGACGCCAACTTCCAGCCGGAGTACATGGACCTGCGGGACGACCGCATCCTGCTCTTCGCGGACCTGCCGCCGGACACGTGGCAGACGTTCTACACGCTGGTGCGGGCCGTGGCGCCGGGGCAGTTCCGGCTGCCGCCGGTGCAGGTGGAGGCGATGTACAACCCCGCCTTGCGGGCGACGGGGGAGCGGGGGACGATGGAGGTCAAGACGCGGCAGTGAGGCCCTCACCCCTGTTATAATTTGAAAAATTCTGCAATGAGGCTCGGCGCCTGTGACAGCAACGACGATTCAGGAACTCCTCGACTTTCTATCCCCCGCTCTTGCCGGGCGGGATACACCTCCGCATTGGCCTCCTGATGCCTTCGGGCTGATGTCCGCGGTCCTGCTGGAGTCGGGTGCCTATCTGTCGGTGGTGAGTGAATGGCCGCACCCCGGGTTGGCGCGGGATGGTTTCCTGGAAGGTCCTCCCGAGAAGTGGTGCAGCCGGCTGGGAGAGATTGGATCGGCATGGCGCCAGAGTTGGGACGGCGGAGATCTCCCGGAAGAGGTCGTTCACTGGTGGAAGGTCATCCAGTCGCACGGCTATCTGACTCTGGCACAGATCAGCGGGACCAAACCGGTCTTCTGCGCGCTCCTGCAGATCTGCGCCGCGGCCGATGAAGCATGCTACGGGGTAGGGTTGGCCTGCGAGTGGGACCCCTTCGGCGTCGAAGCCGAAGTGGAGCTGCTGCCCGACCGGGAGACAGGCTCTACTCTCTGCAAAGAGATTCACCCTTCCAAGCTCCGTGTCCTGCCGAAGTTCCATACGCCGCAGACCGGAATCACTCTGCGATCGCTCTCGCATCATCTCGCCCTCTGGACCAGCTTCGACGCGACGCCCCTCTGGTTCACGGCGAGCTTCACTGGCCTGCCCGACGCCCCTGAGGATCCGGTAAGCCAAGAGGAGCCACACAGCCTGAGCCTGCTCCTGATCCCATGGCCGACAACCGTGACGCCAAGGCAGTTCGCATCCGCCAAGCCCCATTACGGAAGCATCCGGAACATGTCCAGGGACGGGTTCGGCTTCTTCAGCTATCATCACAAGCCAGACCCCGAAGCTTTAGGGCGGCTGCAGGAGATCTATCGTGCCGCGGAGGAGTTCATGGGCCACGTGGACGGCGTTGTCCTGCCGGAACTCGCGTTGGACGAGGCCGAGTACGGTCCCATCCGCGACTGGGTAACTGGCCAGAAAAGCTTTCTGATCGCCGGAGTCGGCGCTCCTGGCGAAGGCGTGAGGCCGGGCAAGAACCGAGTCGCCATCGAAGTACCGACCGGCGGAGTGGAGGAAAAGGGAGAGGGCCATCGCATCAGCGCCTTCCAGAACAAGCACCACCGCTGGCGACTCGACCGTTCTCAGATCGTCCAGTACGGGCTTGGCGGCCAACTCGATCCCTCCAGGCACTGGTGGGAGCACGTCCAGGTGGAAGCCCGGAATCTGACCTTCGTATCCCTTCAGCCGTGGCTTTCGGTCTGCGCACTGGTCTGTGAGGACTTGGCCCGCCAGGAGCCTGTGGCCCGTCTGGTGCGGGCCGTGGGGCCCAACCTGGTTATCGCCTTGCTCATGGACGGCCCCCAACTCACGGCCCGTTGGCCGGCGCGCTACGCCACGGTGCTTGCGGACGATCCGGGTTCCTCGGTTCTGACGTTCACCAGTATCGGCATGTGCGAGTTCTCCCGGCCGGCGGGCAAGCCCCCTTCGCGTACGGTCGCACTGTGGAAGGATTCCCTCTCCGGCGAGGCCCGGGAGATCGATCTACCGTCCGGCGCCGACGCCATACTGCTCAACCTGGTCCGCCGGATGGATGAGGAGTGGACCGCCGACGGCAGGTCCGACGGCGGCAACGCGGGCTACCCTGCTCTGGCCGGAGTCCACCCGGTGTTCGTGCGCCGGCCCGCGAAGGCTCTCTCCAAGCGTTCCGCGAAACGAGTTCCCTCCGTCCCTGTCTAGGGCACCAGGGATGCATCGTGGTATTCTTGCGTTGCTGAGGAGGATGTCCATGAAAGAGCTCGATCCGTTTGACGCTTCGGTTCTCAACGTCCTGGCACGTGTACCGCGGGAAATGCCGGATCTCCGCCAGCGACTGCTCAATCGCCTGAGGTCCAACGAGAGTAAACAGATCGCGCGCGTCATTCTGGCACCTGAAGGCCAGAAGGTTAGGGCATCCAAGGATGTCCAGGTCACTGCGGCCTCGCTCAAGCGAACGGGCGGGGTACGGTAACTCTCTCACTTCCTCCCATCTTCGGACATCGATTCTTTTCGCGGCTTTTCCCCAGTTCCGGCTCTCCAGGCTGGCGGACGGTCATCCTCGTTCTCGCTCTTCTAGCGGCTCCCTACCTCTTCTTCCGCATCCTAAGCTGGCTGTTCCCCTTCCCCTGGGAAAACCTCCAGCGCCCGCCCGCCGTGGTGGTCACGGACCGCCATGGGGAGCCGCTGCGGTTCTTCCTACCGGCGGACGAGCGGTGGCGGTTCCCGGTGCGGCTGTCGGAGCTGCCTCCGGAGCTGCCCAAGACTCTCGTGGCTTCGGAAGACCGGCGGTTCTATAGGCATCCAGGGGTCGATCTGGTGGCGGTCCTCAGGGCGGCGTGGTCGAACGCGCGGAGCGGCGAGGTGGTTTCGGGGGCGTCCACGATCCCCATGCAGGTGGCGCGCATGGCGGAGCCGGGGCCTCGGACGCTGGCGTCCAAGGTCAGAGAGAGTTTCCGGGCCTTCCAGCTCGAACGGCGGTTTTCCAAGGACGAGATCCTGGAGCTGTACCTGAACCTGACTCCTTATGGCGGCAACGTCGAGGGAGTGGGGGCGGCGGCGTGGTTCTACTTCGGCAAGGAGCCGGACCGGCTCTCTCTGGGAGAGATCGCCTTGCTGACGGCACTGCCGCGGTCTCCAGGGCGGTACGACCCCGTGAGCCATCCCAAGGCGGCCGAGGCGGCGCGGGGGCGAGTCCTGCGGCAGCTTGCCAGTCGGGGCGCGTTCCCGGAGAAGGAGATCGACGAGGCGGAGCGCCAGCCGATCCCCTCCGTCCGGCGCCGGCCGCCGTTCTCGGCTCCCCATTTCACGGAGATGGTGAAGGCCCAGCTTCCCCAGGAGGCGCGGATCCGCACCACGATCGACCGCGCCACCCAGCAGGTGGCCGAGTCGCAGGTGGCCCGCCGCATCCGCGAGCTGCGGGATCTGGGGATCGGCAATGCCTCCGTGGTGGTGATCGACAACGAAACCTGGGCCGTGCGGGCGCTGGTGGGCTCGGCCGGGTTCCGCGACACGTACTTCCAGGGGCAGGTCAACGGGGCCACGGCCCGGCGGTCCCCCGGCTCCACGCTCAAGCCGTTTCTCTACGCGATGGCGATCGACCAGGGACGGGTGCTGCCGGACTCCTACATCCTGGACATCCCCACGGAC
>CAXTNS010000211.1:6777-9850 GCA_964245465.1 uncultured Thermoanaerobaculia bacterium | reverse complement strand
CCAGGCAGGCGGTGATCCCCGGCAGGCGCTCCCGCGTTCCCCGTTCGGTTCCGGAGACCTTCCGCGGCCGTGACGTGGTCGGTACCACCAGCGTCGTAAATCCTTCGCTCTCCCTGTACTTGGGAAGCCCCGGCAGGCCGGCACCCAGCAGGCGGCGGGCGATCTCGTTGTCCGCGATGATGCTGGTCAGATCGAACGGCAACTCGTCCGGACCCCGAAAAGAGCCGAGCAGGCTGTACCCTCTCACCAGCAGGCGCTTGCGTCCCCGGAAGGCGCGGTCGACTCGGAGCTGGCTCAGGTAGCCCAGCCGGACGGGCTCGCCGTTGACGAAAGCGTTCCAGACCGACCGGCTCCCCATGCCCACGATGCCACCGCTGGAGGGATCACGGGCCACGACTGTCCGGTTAGGCTCCCCCTCGACGGCCGCCGCCAGGAACGCGTTCGGCTCCCGTTCCAGGGAGACCCGGATCTCGCCCTCCATGGGATTGTCGCGCAGCAGGCGCCGGAGCTCCGGGTCGTCCTCCGGCCTTGCCTCCTCGACGCTCAATTCGCGGGGAGCAGCGGCCCTTGCCAGTCTTCGACCCCCAGGGGGAAGTGGTTGCGGCCGTCCACGTCGGCGCGGTGGAGATGATTGATCAGGAAAAAATTGCGGAACATGAACCCGTTCGACCGGTTGACGGGATCGACCGACCTCCGGAGGATGCTCGGCCACGAGTAGAAGGCCCGCCGCGCCTCGACGCACCCGCGCTCGACCTCGTCGGCCGCCATCCGCGCCGGCCGGAAGGGGACCTTGTTGTAGCTGTAGGCGTCGTCGAGCCACCAGGAGCCGTAGAGGAGCTTGCCCTCGGCTTCGAGCCGCCGGTAGAGCTCCGTGCCTGGGAAGGGCGTCAGATGGTTGAAGGCCGCGATGTAGAAGCCGTGCTCGCGGGCGAAGGCGACCGTCTCGGGGAAATCCTCCGGCGTGTCGTGGTCGTAGCCGAAGATGAAGGTGCCGTAGAGCCGGATGTCGTGCCGCCGCAGGTTCTCGAGCGCTTTCAGGTAGCCGCCCCGCATGGTGTTGAACCCCTTGTTCATGGCGCGGAGGTTCTCGGGGTTCAGGCTCTCGAAGCCGATCAGCACGCCCATGCAGCCGCTCCGCCTCAGGAGGTCGAGGAACTCCTCGTCGTGGGCGGCGTTGATGCTCGCCTGGCTCACCCAGCGGACCTTGAGCGGGATCAGGGCACGGAAGAACTCTTTCGCCTGATCCAGGTTGGACGTGATGTTGTCGTCCACGAAGAAGAAGAGCCGCTTGCTGCCTTTGAGGGCCGCGATCTCGGAGAGGATCTCGTCGGGCGGCCTGCGGGTCTGGGTGGCGCCAAAGACGGTCTGCACGGCGCAGAAGTCGCACTTGAAGTGGCATCCCCGCCCGGCTTCCACGAGCCCCACGGGGAGGTAGCGCTTGCCGCGGAAGATCCGCCGGTCCGGCCGGGCGCCCGCGAGGGAGGTGCGCCCCTGCTGGCGGTAGACCTTCTTTGGCGTGCCGTGGCGCCAGTCGTCGATCATTTCGGGCCAGAGCGCCTCGGCCTCGCCCACCACCACGGATTCGGCGTGGCGGGCGACCTCGTCCGGGCAGAGGCTGGCGTGGAAGCCGCCCATTACGACGGGCACGCCGCGCCGCCGGTATTCAGTGGCGATCTGGTAGGCCCGCTTGGCCGTGTAGGTCTCGACCGAGAGGGCCACGAGGTCCGTGGGATCGTCGAAGGGGATCCGCTCCATGCGATCGTCGTAGAAGCGCACCTCCACGTCCGGCGGCGTCAGGCCCGCGATCAGGGCCGGCGGCAGGGGCTCCATCTGCCAGGTCCGGATGTAGGAGTCATCCCCCGCGCGGCGGCCGATGCAGGGGTGGACGAGCGTGACCCTCATGCGGCGGATCGCTCCCGTCCCAGGCCCAGGATCCAGTCGCAGTTGTAGAAGCGTTGCAGGTTGTGGGCATAGAAGCGGTAGCCGAGGTTGGTGCCGATCCGCACGGGCAGGGGGCTCGGGGAGGACGCCAGGCGTCTGAGCATGGAGGGGACGCTGTAGGCGTGCTTCCAGGCCGTCTCGATCCCCCGCTGGAGCTGCTCGACGGTCATCCGGGCCGGCTGGAAGACCACATGCTGGCCGTCGTAGAGCTCCCAGTTGCGGGTGAGGATGCGCCCTTCGCTCTCCAGGCGGTGGAACAGGGCCGTGCCGGGGAAAGGGGTCACCACGGCGAAGCGGGGCAGGTCGATCCGCGCCTCCACGGCGAAGCGGGCCGTCTCCAGGAAGATCTCGGGCGTGTCGTGGTCCATGCCGAAGACGAAGCATCCCTGGAGCGCGATGCCGTGCCGGTGGAGCCGCTCCACGACCTCGCGGTAGCGCTCCGGCGAATTGAAACCTTTTTTCGAGTCCCGCAGGTTCTCCCGCGAGATGGATTCGAGCCCGATCAGGATGCCCTTGCACCCGCTCCGCTGGGCAAGATTGAGCAGATGGGCGTCGTCCGCCAGCAGAACGGTCGCGAGTCCGTACCACTGGACTTTCAGGGGGATGAGCGCCTCGAACAGGCGCGCCGCGTAGTCGCGGTCCGCGATCAGGTTCAGATCGACGAAGATCAGCTTCTTCGCTCCCTTCCGGTGGATGTCCGCGATCACCTCCTCGACCGGTTTCTGATAGGGCTTCTGCCCCCAGGCCGAGGGCACCACGCAGAAGTCGCACTTGTGGATGCACCCGCGGGTGGCCTCGAACACGTCGTCGGTGAGGAATCGCTCCCGGGGGAGGAGGTCGCGCCGGGGGAAGGGCATCCCCGCGAGCGAGAGGCCGGGGCGCTGGTCGTAGCGCCGGCGCATACGGTCGTCCGCGAAGTCGCGCAGCAACTCGGGCCACGCCTCCTCGGCGTAGCCCACCACGATGGCGTCCGCGTGCGGCTGGGCGTCCTCGGGCACCAGGGTCACGTGTGGTCCGCCGAGCACCACGGAGATCCCCCGCCAGCGAAGCCGCCCTGCCAGCTCGTAGGCCCGCGAAGCCGTGCCGGTGATCACCGTAAGGCCCACCAGGTCCGCCTGGATCTTTTCCGGAT
>CAXTNS010000211.1:0-6767 GCA_964245465.1 uncultured Thermoanaerobaculia bacterium | reverse complement strand
TCGACCTCCTCGATCCCCTCGTCGATTAGTTTTACCTCGTCGGCGAGCTCCTTGTGCACCAAGGCTGCGAGGGTCGTCAGCGTCAGCGGCATGTAGCGCAGGGACTTTTTGAAGATGCCTCCTCGGTGCCGGTAGAGCGGTCCCTTGGGGGAGATCAGGACGATGCGCGGGCCGGTCGGCATGCCGGCATCCTGATCCTGGCGCTTCGGGGTTGTCAAGGCGCGGCCGCTTGAGTCAGTTGCGATTTCAAAGAACCCCGTTCTAGAATCCATACCGTGAACCCGAAAACTCGCCGTACCTCACGGAGTCGCTCCGCCCGGCCGAGGTTGGGCCGTACTGCCAAGAAAGAAATTGTGAAACAGCCTGTTTCACAATTGACCTTGGACTATCCCCTTCTCCTGGAGGACTTGAAGACGCGGATCCGTGCGACCCAGGTCAAGGCGGTGCTGGCCGTCAACCGCGAGCTTGTGCTGCTCTACTGGGAGATCGGAAACAAGATCCTCAAGAGCCAGCACCGGGAGGGATGGGGCGCGAAGATCATCGACCGCCTGGCCGCCGACCTGCGGAAGGCCTTTCCGGAGGTCACCGGCTTCTCTCCGCGGAACCTGCTCTTCATGAGAGCCTTCGCCGAGGAGTTCCCCGAGGAGGAAATAGTGAAACAGCTTGTTTCACAAATTCCCTGGGGGCACATCGTCCGCGTCATGCAGAAGGTCAAGGACCCTGCCGCACGGCTGTTCTACATCCGCCACACCACCCTCCACGGCTGGTCCCGGGCCGTGCTCGTCCATCAGATCGAGTCCGGCCTCCACCTCCGGCAGGGCAAAGCCCTCAACAACTTCGACCGCGTCCTGCCCGTCCCTCAGTCCGACCTGGCTCGGGAGGTCCTGAAAGCCCCTTACATCTTCGACTTCCTGGGACCTGAAGCCGCCGAGCGGGAGATCGAGAAGGGCCTGGTCGCCCAGGTGCGCAAGTTCCTGCTGGAGCTCGGAGCCGGCTTCGCCCTGGTCGGCACGCAGGTTCACCTGGAGGTGGACGGCCAGGATTTCTACCTCGACCTCCTCTTCTACCACCTGCGCCTGCGCTGCTTCGTCGTGGTGGACCTCAAGGCAGGAGAGTTCCAGCCTGAGCACGCGGGCAAGATGAGCTTCTATCTCTCCGCCGTGGACCACCACCTCCGCCATCCCGGCGACCAGCCCACCGTCGGCCTGATCCTCTGTAAGACCAAGAGCCGGTTGGTGGCCGAGTACACCCTCCGGGGCCTTCAGAGCCCGGTCGGCGTCGCCACCTACCAGCGGATGCCCGAGCACCTCCGCGGCGCTCTCCCGAGCCCCGCGCAACTGGAGGCCGTCCTGGAGGCTGTCCACTAGGAGAGAAGATCGGGTACAACTTGCGCTATACTTACGCCATCATGGCAGAGACGGTCGTAACCATCAAGGGGCGCGGAGCGGCTCTCAACCCCACGAACCGGTTCGAGACCATCGCGGTCGAGCGGGACCCGGAGGTCCCCGGTCCCGAGCACGTCGAAACCACGCTGCTGCGGGACACCTCGCGCTCCCTCATCACCCGCAACGACAGCCCGGACGTGGGCTTCGAAGTGTCGATCAACCCCTACCGAGGGTGCGAGCACGGCTGCGTCTATTGCTACGCCCGCCCCTTCCACGAGTACCTGGGCTTCTCGGCGGGGCTGGATTTCGAGAGCCGGATCCTGGTCAAGGAGGACGCCTCGGAGATTCTCCGCAAGGAGCTGTCTTCCCCCCGGTGGAGGCCCCAGACGCTGGCCATGAGTGGGGTGACCGACTGCTACCAGCCCGTGGAGCGCAAGCTGGAGATCACCCGCCGGTGCCTGGAGGTACTGGCCGAGTTCAGGAACCCGGTGGGGATCATCACCAAGAACGAGCTGGTGACGCGGGACATCGACCACCTCTCGGTGCTCGCGGAGCATGGGGCCGTGGCCGTGTTCCTCTCCATCACCACCCTGGACCCCGAGGTGGCGCGCAAGATGGAGCCCCGGGCCTCCCATCCTCGGGACCGCCTGAAGGCGATCGAGAAGCTGGCCGCGGCGGGCATCCCGGTAGGGGTGAACGTGGCCCCCGTGGTTCCCGCCATCACGGACCACGAGATGCCGAAGATCCTTGAGGCCGCCGCGAACGCGGGTGCGACCACTGCAGGCTACGTCGTCCTACGCCTCCCCGGGGCCGTGGCTGGCCTGTTCGAGGACTGGCTGGAGCGCCACTTCCCGGACCGCAAGGAGAAGGTCCTCAACCGCCTGCGCGACCTGCGCGGCGGGAAGCTCTACGACCCCCGCTTCGGCAGCCGGATGAAGGGAGAGGGCCTCTACGCGGACCAGATCCGCACCACCTTCGAGACCTTCAAGCGCCGCCACGGCTTGGACAAGACGTGGCCCTCGCAACTGTCCACGGCCTCGTTCCGCAGGCCGGGGCAGGGGATTCAGCTCGGGTTGTTCGGGTAGCCCCAATTCCCGCTCACCCCTCCCGCCGCACCCGGAACGCCGCCAGGGCCTGGGCCTTGCCGGGCGGGAGCTTCTCGGCCATGCGGCGGATCGCCTTCTTCCAACTCGCCTGCGCCGTCCACTTCTTGACGTCGATGGGCTCAGGGTGGAGGGTCTCGCCCGTCAGCCTCTCGGCGAGGTCGGGCCTGGGCTCACCCTTGCCGTCCACGGCGACGGCCCGCCAGTCCGGGCCTTCCTTGTAGATCGCCAGCAGGCCGAAGACCTCCTCGTCTCCAGGGATCTGGAGCAGGGCCACCCGGCCGCGCGTGCCTTCTTCAAGCTCGTGGAGGATGCCCTCGACCAGCGGATGGCCGGAGGAGAAGAAGTCGAGCGTCTCCTCGTCCACGGCCCGCTCGCGGCTGAACGTGCCGAGATAGCTCGACCCCGGCGGCACCCCGGGCACGTGGTCCACCAGGGCCTCATAGCCGAACTCGATCCGCCAGGTCCGCTCGCCGCTCTGCGCGTCGACCTCGAAGCCGAAGCGCGAGGCGGCGCGCACGACCGCGTCCTCGTTCAGGGCGTCGAGGTCCGGCGGCACGCGGGCGAGGATCTCCCCGGCCATCTCCGGACGGTAGGGATCGCGGTGCAGCTCGTGGTATGCCGCCCGCTGCACCCGGTCGTGGGCCGCTTGGGCCTCGCGCAGCACCTTGTCGAAAGCCGCCGGCGTGACCTCCTCCGGCCCCTCCACGGCGGCGCGCTCGATGGCCTGGGCCGCGTGGCGCAGCTCCCGTTCCAAGCCCCCCAGGGGAGCCGTGAACAGGCCGATCCGCTCGTAAAGGTCCGCTACGGCCCTGCTGAAGCCTGAGGGCGGGCGGAAGTAGACGATCTCCGTGGGGATCGTCCGGCCGATGCGGTCGAGCCGGCCGATCCTCTGTTCCACGACCGACGGGTTCCACGGCAAATCGAACAGCACCAGCCGGCGGCAGAACTGGAAGTTGCGCCCCTCGCCGCCGGCCTCGGTCGAGATCAGCACCTGCGGCCCCTCGGGGAGCCGGAACTGCGCCACCTCGATGTCCCGCCGCTCGGCCGTCAGCTCCTCGTGGAAGATGCCGGCCCGCCGGCCCTGGCGCTCAATGGCTGTCCTCAAGAGGTCCAGCGTCTCGCGATGGGCCACGAAGACCAGCGTCTTCTCGTCCGGCTTGCCCGCCCAGCGACCGGACTGCTCCACCAGCCAGCGTACCCGCGGATCGCTCCGCTCGGCTTCGGAGGCCAGCGCGGCCGTCTCGGCATCATCTTTCTCCACCACCTGGAGAAGGGCGGCCGGCGAGGAGAGGCCCCGGAACACGCGGTCCGCCTTGCGCCGCCGGGCGAGAGGGTTGCCGGCGGACTGGGCGCGCAGGTGCCGTACCAGCCGGTCCAGGGCCTCCCACCCGGCGTCTTCAATCTCAACTGGCATAGGCACCCGGGGCGGCAGGCCGCCGATGTCCACCCGCCGGGTGGCGCTGGTGCAGGGCGGCAGCGGCTCGTGCCGGGCCAGCCGTTCCTCGAAGGCCTCCTCCTCCGGAAACTCCTCGGGCCGCAGGAGCTGGAGCAGGCGGAAGAAGCCGTGGGCGTCGTCCTCCAGGGGCGTGGCGGTCAGCAGCAGCGTGTGCCGGCCCAGGGCCGCGATGGGGGCCACGGCCCGGTACGCCTCGTTGCCGGGATGGCCCTTCGGGCGCTTCAGGTGATGCGCCTCGTCCACCACGAGCAGGTCGATCCCCGCCTCGACCGCCTGCTCGGTCAGTCTCCGGCGGCGGACCAGGGTGTCGAGCCCCACGATGGCGTGGCGGTGCACGTCGAACGGGTTGAATCCCTCGCCGTGGTCCTTCGCCACGTCATCCAGCCGCTTGTCGTCGAGCAGTACGAAGATCTGGTGATACTTGCGCCACAGCTCGCCTAGCCACTGGAGCGTCAGCGTCTCGGGGGCCACTACGAGCGTCCGCTCGGTCCGGCCCGTGTGGAGGAGCCGGTTCAAGATCAGGCACGCCTCGACCGTCTTGCCGAGTCCCACCTCGTCCGCCAGCAGCCAGCGCACGGGATCGCTGTGGCAGGCGTGCTCCGCCGCGTAGAGCTGGTGGGGGAAGAGCTGGATGCGCCCGCCCAGGAACGAGCCCAGCCCGCCGGCCCGGCGGATCCGCTGGAGGCGCAGGCCGTCCAGACGGTTGGCAAAGTCCTCGAACGCGTCGAGGTTGCCCCGCGCCAGCCGCTCGGCCGGAGCGATCTCCGCCGGCAGGGGCCAGAGGTCATCGAGGGCTACCTCCCGGCCGTCAGCCAGCGCGCACCGGCCCTCCTCGCACGACTCGACGACGACGATCTCACCGGAAGGGTCCAGGCGTGCCTTTCCCCCCGGCAACACGGCCAGAGAGACGAGCGCGTCCGTCCCCGCCGCGAAGACGAGGGTCTGCCCCGCGTCCGGGAACTCCACCTGGAGCCTGCGTCCTTGAACAGCCGTGATGCGCCCGGGGCCGAGCTCGGCATGGAATCGATGGGTGACGCGGTCGCCGGGCTTCCACATGGGAGGGGGATTGTAACGGTGGGGACCCCCGCAAGAGGAGTACAATCCCGCCGGTCCTTTAAACCATGGAGGGGTGCGCCGATGGAGCTTGCCGCTTACCGAGTGCTTCACGTCCTCAGTGCGATGCTGCTGTTCACGGCCCTGGGCGGGCTGCTCCTGGCCTCCCGCGCCGGAGTGACGACCGGCGTCAGCCGCAAGACGGCCGGCATGACCCATGGGATCGCCCTGATCCTGCTCCTCGTCACCGGCTTCGGCGGCCTGGCCAGGATGGGGCTCTCGAACCCGGGGATCTGGCCCGCGTGGCTCTGGCTCAAATTCCTGATCTGGCTCGTCATGGGCGGCATCATCGTGCTCATCCGCCGGGCACCGCGCTCCGCGACCCTCCTCTGGTGGCTGCTCCCGGTCCTGGGCGGCCTCGCGGCCTACCTGGCGATCTACAAGCCGTGAAGGAGAGGTGAGGGCGCTCCCATGGCCCTCCTCTGCGGCATCGATCTCGGCTCCTTCCACACCCTGAGCCACGTGGCTTGGCTCGAGGAGGGCCAATTCCTCCTCGACACCTACACCGCCAGCCCGGACCAGCCCTTGCCGCCTTCGCCCGGCGGCTGGCCGCCCGCCTTCACAGGCATCGACGGTCCCCAGGGTCTGCCCGCCGTGGGCCGCCGCGCCCGCCGGGCCGACCTGGAAGCGAAGACTCCCACGAAAGTCCTTCCCGGCACCCGCGCCGAGCTGGCCGGCTGGCGGCTCTACCGCCCGTTCGTCGAAGCGGGCGTCGAGCTCTTCTGGTCAATCCACGAGCGGGAGATCGCCTCCATCCTGGGCCTCGTCCCGGTGCCGGACGCCGAGAGCGTGGTCTTCGAGACCTATCCCCGCTACGTCCTCCTCCAGCTCTGGGGCGAGCGCCCGCCCTCCAAGCGCCGCGACCCCGCCGCCTACGTCGACTTCGTGGCCTCCCGCCTGCGCGACGCCGGCTACACCTGGACCGGCGACGCCACCCGTCCCGACCACGTCGACGCCATGCTCTGCGCCTTGGCGGCCGAAGCCTGCCTCCACGCCGACGGCCTCCCGGAAGGCACGGTGGGGGAGACACCGGTTGCCGACGAGCACGACCGGGTCCTCCGCGAGGGTTTCATCATCGCGCCCGGGCGGCGACATGGTCTACAATACCGTTAAAAGAAGTGCCTAAGAGGAATACCCGACCGAGGTGGTCGCAGATTGCGGCCACCTCTTGAGGTCGCAAATTGCGACCTCAAGTTTGAAGGAGGGAGGATGGCGAAGAGTCCCCGCAAGACCCCGAGAGCCGTCAAGAAGGTGGCTGCCAGGAAGGCGACGACGACGAAGCGAGTCCTCGCCGTCGAGCTGGTCCCTGTCGAGAGAGTCGAGCGTTCGAACCTGTTGATTCGAGGGCAGAAAGTCATCCTGGACGCGGACCTCGCGGCTCTCTACGAGGTCTCAACCAAGCGTCTCAACGAGCAGGTACGGCGCAACCGGAACCGCTTTCCGCCTGACTTCATGTTCCAGCTCACGAGGGAGGAACTGGCCATCTTGAGGTCGCAATTTGCGACCTCAAGTTCCGAGTGGGGTGGCCGTCGGTCCCTCCCCTATGTTTTCTTCGAGCATGGGACCATCATGGCGGCGAACATCCTCAACTCCGAGCGGGCGGACGCGGTCAGCGTCACCGTCGTCCGCGCTTTCATCCGCCTGCGCGAGATGCTCGCCTCCCATGCATCCGCGCCTCATGGCGCCCCCCTGGGCGCTCCCCGCGCG
>CAXTNS010000210.1:6743-9935 GCA_964245465.1 uncultured Thermoanaerobaculia bacterium | reverse complement strand
CGCTTGCCCCGATCCTCTCGTCGATCAGGCCCGAGGTCAGAACGGGCGTGCGATGGACGTGGGAGCGGATGCGCTCGCGGGCGAACCGGATGTCGTCTAGGGTGACTGATGGGGTGGGTGCCATGGGGGCGGACTGTAGCGAATCCCGGGAAAGACGAGAAGGGCTCTGGACATTCTATGCCTCAAAAGCATACTATAGCGTTCCAGCAGTTCTAATTCATTGGTGGCTTTTCCCGGGAAGGAGACGGGGATCATGCTCGGACCTGCCTCGCGGTTTTTCAGTTCTTTCAGCGCCGTCCTCCTGGCCGTCCTGCTCTTCTCTGTCTCGGCCTCCGCGCAATTGATTCCGCCGAATGTCATTCTGTCTCACGATCCATTCAGCAATTTCGGGGCTGGATTGGCGTTGAGCGGCGACACTCTGGCGGTCGGAGCTCCATCGGATGGCGCGGTGTTCATCCATGAGCGGAATCAAGAGGGCGCGAATCACTGGGGCAGAGTCGCCATAGCCAACAACTCCACCTATCTTGATCAGACCGGCTCGGATGTGGCTCTCAGCGGAGACCTCCTGGTCGCCGCGAAGGACGCGAACCCTTCTTTTCCCTTGGACCTGGGAGCCGCTCGCATTTTCGAGCGAAACCGGGGAGGAGCCGATTTCTGGGGGCTCGTTCTCACGCTCACCCCCTCCGATCCTGCGGACGCCCGCCCGTTCGGGAGCTCGGTGGCGATCAGCGGCGATACGGTAGCGGTGGGTGCGGGTACTTTCTCATCGGTCTCTCCCTCCTTCGTCGGGTCGGTCTACATCTTTGAGCGGAGCCAGGGGGGTATGGATCATTGGGGGCAGGTACGGAAGGTGACCCTTCCCGGTCTCGCGGGCTCCGCCGTCTCGGTCGCTCTCCAGGGCGATACGCTGGTCGTAGGGACGTTCCGGGACGACGGCCTCGGGACCGACGCGGGAGCCGTGTACGTTTTCGAACGCAATCAGGGAGGGACGGAGCAGTGGGGGCAGGTGCAGAAGCTGACGGCTTCGGATGCGGCCGCGAATCACCGTTTTGGCGCCAGCGTCGAGATCAGCGGGGACACGATCGTCGTGGGTGCCCCGGGGATCGTAGGTGTCCCAGGTCCCCGAGCGGCGTACATCTTTGAACGCGGCCAGGGGGCATGGAGCGAGGCCCGGAAGCTCTCCGCTCCGGATGGCAACGCCTTGTTTGGCCTGGCGGTGGCGATCGATGGAGACGTCGTGGTGGTTAACGCGGCCATCGTCAACGGCAGTCCCGGCAGCAGTGCCTACGTCTTCAGGCGGAACCTGGGAGGCCCAGGTCAGTGGGGCCAAGCCGGCCGGCTCGCGGCGAGGATTGACCTCGGATCTGTTGCAGTCTTTGGAAATGTCGCCGTGCTCGGGAATTCCGGGTCGGGTGAGCTCTTCGGTCCGGAGGTGTACGTCTTCGACCTCGCGCCGCTGCTCATCGCGGGAGACATCCCGGCGCTCGGCCCCTTCGGGCTCGCGGCCATGGCCCTCCTGCTGCTGACGGCGGGGTGGTGGATCAGCGCCCGGCGGCGCGCTCCTCGGCGGGCTGGGGGTGGCTCTGGAGCACCCGGGCTTCAATGAAGATCCTCTTGAACTCGGGGTGCTTCTCCCGGATCTCCCGCTCCAGGGAGTTGACGGCCTCTGTGATCTCACCCGGCGGGAGGCCCGGACGGAAATCGATCGCCAGGTTGAGCAGCACCTCGTCCGGCCCGAAATGCATGGTGAGCGGGAACTGGACGTCCGCCACGGCCGGGAGGGTGCGGGCCAGGTCGCGGATCTCCTTCACGATGGCCGGGTCGGCGCTCTCGCCCAGGAGCAGGCCCTTGCTCTCACGGACCAGGAAGACGGCCACGGCGGCCAGGATGAGGCCGATCACGATCGAGGCGATGCCATCCGCGGTGGGACTGTTCAGCCGATGGCCGAGGAAGACGCCCAGGAAGGCCACGATCAGACCGGCCAAGGCCGCCGAGTCCTCGAAGAAGACGGTGACCACAGACGGGTCCTTGCTGGCCCGCAGCGACTCCCAGAGGCCCTTGCCCTTCCGGAGCTCCTTGACGGCGATCCACCAGGACACGCTCTCGAACACGAAGGCGAGCCCCAGAGTGGCGTAGTTCCAGGTAGGGGCTTCGAGCGGGTTGGGGTGGATCAGGTGGGTGATCCCCTCATAGACGGACATGCCGCCGCCGATGCCGAACAGGGCCACCGCCACGATCAGGCTCCAGAAGTACAGCTCTTTGCCGTGGCCGAACGGATGGTTGGCGTCCGGAGGTTTGCGGCTCTTCTTCAGGCCCAGCAGCAGGAGGAGCTGGTTGCCCGTGTCCACCATGGAATGGATGCCTTCCGACAGCATGGCCGAGCTGCCCGTGAAGCCGGCGGCCAGGAATTTGGTGACCGCGATCAGCAGGTTGGCGCCCATGGCGCCGTAGATGGCGAGCGGCTTTTCGTGGGAGGCCATTACGGATTCAAATACAGGCTCAAAGGCACCGGCCGGGAGCGCAGGCCTCCCGGCCGGAAGGGGTTGCTACGAACGCCCGCGCCCCGGCAGGACGGCCTCGGCGTCCACGGCGCGGTCGAGCTCACCGGTGATCTCGCGGCCGGGTTCGCCGGCGCCCGTCATTCCGCGGCCCGGCTCCAGGCCTGCCGTACGGGCGGTGCCGGTCCCGCCCCGGCGGGGGCTGTAGAACCGGTCTTCGTCGTAGAGGTCGTGGGCATAGAAGTCCCCTCGTGGGGTGTAGGACGGGTCGAACCGGCCGAGCAGGCCGGTTTCATAGCCACGGTCGAGATCCTCACCGGTGTAGTCCGGCAGGCCGGCGGCCATGGAAGACGAGAGCCCCTGGACGAGGACGCGGTCGTGGTCCGGGTCGAGACTCGCGTTGCCGATGGGGATGAGGACGTGGCGGGTGCCGATGCCCTGGTGGCGGTCTTCGGTGAGGCGATTCTCCTCATCCGAGAGGGTGGACCGCACCAGCGTCTCGGTCACCAGGGGACCGAGGCCGCCCATGGCCGCGGTGGCGCTGAGCGGCGTGCCGTAGGGCGCGACGCCGGTCGAGACCCCGTCGGACTCCGCCTGGGGAGGAGGAGTTTCGAGGCGCGCGGTGCTGGAGCCGGCCTCCTCGCCGGACAGGCCGGAGTCGAGGCTGACGTCCAGGTAGCGCACTCTCAGGGCC
>CAXTNS010000210.1:1079-6733 GCA_964245465.1 uncultured Thermoanaerobaculia bacterium | reverse complement strand
GCCCCGGCTTGGCGAGCGTGAGCCGGCCGCCGATCTTCCGGCCGTCGGCGCCGAGCACTTCCCAGCCGCGCACGTCGGGGTCGCCTTCGGAGATCCGGTAGTTGTGCAACCGGCTGAGGGGGGTGGCGGACGGCCCGGGGGGCGCCTCGTCGAGCCTGCCCGTGGGGTTCCGGTCGAGATGGAGATCCGCCCTGTCGTCGTTCATTGGGATCCTCCTTGTCATTTCAGGGTCCAGGGCGCGAAACGGCCGTGCCCGCCGGAGGGTGTCTGCAAAGGGCGGGCCGGGAAAGGAAACGGCCCGGGAGAACCGGGCCGTTCGAGATCACGCCAGGAGGTGGAGAGTCACAAGGCGTCGAGCCCGGCGCGGGTGGCCGGCTCGTTCTGCAGGCGCCGCAGGATGCCGGCGGTGAGCCGGAGCACCTCCAGCGTAGCCTGGTCGCGGTCCAGGGCGTCCTGCAACATGTGGAGGGCGGACATGGCTTCGCGCTCCACCCCGAGCACGCGGAAGGTGGACACCATCTCCGCGGCCAGACCCCGCACCTCGGCGGTGCGGCCCTGGCGGAGCCAGACGCCGGCAAGGTCCAGGGAGACGAGCGAGGCCTCGTAGCCCAGGCCAGCGTCGTTCAGGTCCTGCCGGATCTGCTGGAAGGTCGCCTCGGCGGTGACCAGGTCGCCGAGCCCGGCGGCGATCTCACCCTCGATCCGGTGGAGCTTGACCAGATCGAGCCAGCCAGCGTGAGCGGCGTAGAGGGGCCGCATCCGCTGGAGCTGGCGCCGCGCCTGCTCGAACTGGCTGAGCTCGACCCGGAACAGGAGGATGTTGTGCAGGGTGTGGAAGACCAGCTTCGCGTCGCGGGCGCGGTCGATCATGGAGAGGCCGCGGACGAGGAGCTGGAGCCCCTCCTCGGGCTTGCCCGCGTAGCCGGTGTACAGGCCCTTCAGGATGGCCACCTGGCCGACCTCGTGCGAGTCGCTGTGCCGGCGGTGGATGGCATAGGCCAGGTCGAGCATGCGGAACGCTTCCTTGAAGCGCCGCTGGTCGCAGAGCAGCGAGGCGTTCAGGTCGGCGATGCGGGCGTAGAGGAGCGGATCGCCCGTCCCCTGAGCCCGAAGGTCCAGGGCGCAGGCCATGGCAGCCTCGGCCTGGGCGAAGTCGTCGGTGATGCGGTGGGCATTGGCCAGCTCGGCCCAGGTGCGCGCCTGCATGTCGGTCCGGCGGTCGGCACCATACACCGCCGGATCGAGCCGGTCGGCGGCCAGGCGCGCCAGGTTCACCAGTTGGAGCATGCCGGCCGGGTCTTCCTGGCGCAGGGCGCGGCTCTTCTCGAGCAGGGCCTCGCAGAGACCCCAGGAGACCGTTCCCTCGGGGAGGGAGGGCGCCTCGGAGCGGCGCAGGGAGCGCAGGATCTCTTCCGTCTTGCGGTCGGCGATCTCGCGCTCGGTGCGCAGGTTCCGCTCGTGCGACAGCGCACGGGCGAACGCGACCGAGATGGCGCGGTCGTAGGCGGCGTCCGCTTCGGCCGTGAGCTGGGGCTCGGGGGCGGCGTCGGGCGTGAACATGGCCGTGGCGAGCGGCGACATCTCCTGGCGGCAGGGATCGCAGCCGCCGAGCAGATGGGCCACCGTGGCCGTGACGTCATGGGAGGGAAGGCTATTCAAAAGGAAGCCTTCCAGGGTTTCGCGGCGTGGATGCTCGCTCATCCGTATCTCCTCATCAAAACCAACGTAATAATGCTAATTCTCTCACAGAAGGAGCAACGCTGTCTTCAAGATGTCAACCGTTGGTGCTGGCGGCGCCGCTGGTGCTGCCGTCTGGACCCGTGGGCGACGGCTCTTCCGGGGTCGTGCGGCCGTTCGGGTCGATGCCGAAGCCGCGTTTGGTCGTCGCCCGGGGCGACTTGTCTGCCGGCTTGCCGGCCACCCAGACGGTCAGCCGGTTCCAGAGGGTATCAGACTCCCCTCCCGTCACTGCCGACCACAGACCGGCGAGCCGGCCCAGGACCCCGGGGGCAGGAGCGGCCATCGCCGGCTGCGCCCCGGCGACCGCCAGGAAGGTAACGAGCGACAGCGCCGCAATCCCTCGGTGAATGGTTCCGCGGTACATCTCCTCTCCTCCTTTCGAGAGCCACCGGTGCCGGGCAAAGCCGGCCCCCCTTTGCGCAACGCTCCGTTGCCCGGGCTCTGGTTGTGTCTAGAAACTCGCGCCAGCAGCCTGGACCTCAGGGCAGCGCTTTATCAGATGCTGCCAATCTTTGCAAAAAAGCACGTCTAACTCTAAGGGTGCTGCCTGAGAAGAAAAGCGAGCCTCTCCGGTGAACTTTTTTTGGGCAATCGCGGACCTCGCGGCCGCTCACGCCCGGAGCATATGCCCGGGAAAAGCGGCGCGCCCCCTCACAGCTTGGCGACGGCCGCCTTCCTCCGCAGTTGCAGCACTTTGACGTCGGGATCGACGACCACCCGCTCCGGCCGGAAGGAGCAGGGGATCTCGACCGTCTGCTCTTCGCCGGCAGCCAGGATCACGCTCCGGCGGACGTCCTGGTAGCCGGGCCTGGGCTTGCCCTTATCCGTGAAGCGCTCGCCGGTGACGGCGGCCACCTCGACCGGCATGCGGCCGGTGCCGTCGTTCTTCACCTTGACGGCCACCTTCCAGGGCTCGCGCCCGGAGCCGCCCGTCAGCCGGGCGTCGCTCAGACGGTACTCGGGCACCACCACCTGGTGGAACCACTGCTTCACGAAGGCGTCGTACGCCGCCGGATCCGCCGCGAAGGGTCGCATGGCGGCCGTGAAGTCCTGGAGCACGGGGTAGTCCGGCCCGTTGCCCCAGTCGGCGATGAACTTCCGGAGGCCGGCCAGCATCCGCTCGTGGCCCAGATGGCGGTCCATCATCCAGAAGACCCATCCGCCCTTGTCGTAGGTGACCGTCTGGTCGCTTTCGCGCGAGCCGTCGGTCTTCACTAGGGGGCGTTCGGCGTCGGCCCGGCGGGAGTCGCCATAGTTTTCCTCGATCCGCTTGAGGAACTCCATCCGGGCGCTGGCCCCCTTGACCTGCTGCATGAGCAGGGCGGTCGAGAAGTGGGCCATGCCCTCGGAGAGGAGGTTGCCGCCCGGTCCCTTGCCGGGGGTCAGGAGGTTACCCCACCACTGGTGGGCGCTCTCGTGGGCGGTCACCATGAAGACGGGGTCGGCCTTGATGTCGCCCTTGGTGAGGAAGCCGATCCCCTCCGCGAAGGTGATGTCGGTGGGGAAGCCCTGGGCGTAGGTTGCGAGGTTGGAGAACTCCGAGAGCTTGAGCTCGCGCCAAGGGAAAGGGCGGAACCACGCCGAGTAGTACCGGCGGGCAGCGTCCAGGGTGGCGCTCATCTCGTCGATGTTGTAGGGGTGGCCCGGGTGGTAGAAGATGGCCGTCCCCTGGCCCCGCCGCACGGCCCAGCGCCCGCCCACGACGTTGAACAGGCGCACCGGATAGTCGCTCTTCCACACCACCGTCCGCTGGCCTCCCGCGATCTTCTGGGAGATAGGGGTGCCGACCGAGTTGAAGGTGTAGTCCGCCGGCCCGGTGACGGCGATGCGGGTGGCGAAGGGGTGCCCCACGCCGAAGAGGACGTCGGTCCGGCCCACGTAGAAGTCGTCCGGATAGTCGCGGGGCTCGTAGTCGTTCTCATCCTCCTTGATCCCGATCTCTTCCATGTAGCCCACGACCGGGGCGAAGCTCGGGCCGAAGCTCGTCAGCACGACTCCCGAGGGGAGGATGAACTCCCTGGCGCCGCCGCCGTTCCGGGTGATCCCCTTGGGGAAGCTGCCCTCGAAGCGGAACCCCACCCGCAGGCGGTCGCCGGGCTTCAGAGGCGCGGGCGGGGTGAAGACGTAGAGGCCAGTGTGGTCCTGGGGCTTCCAGGGCTTGCCGCTCAACGTCCAGCTCACCTTTTCCCAATGGTTGCCGCCGGTCAGGGCGAACCGCTTCAGGGGCTCGTCGTGGTCGTTGACCAGCTCGTAGGAGCCGCGGCTCTCGAGCCAGCGGCGCTCGGGCTCGATGCGGAGGTCGAGGTCGACGTCCGAGATCGCCGGCTGGGGGGCGTCCTTCCAGGTGGCGAGGTTCTGTTTCCAATAGTCGTGCTGCTTCTTCCGGACCGCTCCGCCCTGGAAACCGTCGTTCACGGTCAGCCAGAGGGCGATGCCGGCAATGAGGGAGGGTAGGGCGAAGGCGGCCAGTTGAAGGAGGCTGCGCCACAGCGGGCCGGGCTGGATCCGGTGGATGCTGCCGATGGCGTCCGCCTGCCGCCGCCCGAAGGCGCGCACGGCAACGGCGGTGAAGAAGACGGCCAGACCGAGGACCATGAAACGGTTGAGGAGGAAGGCTTTGCCGTCCAGCGCAAAGGTCCCCAGGTCGCTCCACCAGTTCTGGTCACCGATCGCGAGCGTGCCCCAGAGCCACCAGTTGCCCACCCAGTTCATCCGATCGGTGAACTGGAGGTACAAGGTGAGCACTATCACGCCCATGCTGATGCCGTAGGTCAGGTAGCGTTGTCCGCCCACCGCCTGGACGGCGATCACGAAGCAGGTCCAGACGAGGAGGGTGGGGACCAGCAGCAGCCCCCAGACCAGGAAAAACGGCCCGAGGGCGAGCCCCACCTTGCCCTGGATCAGGATGGTGATGACACAGCCGAGGAAGGTGGCGAAGCCCATCAGGAGGCCGGCCGCGCTGTTCGCGAGCGCCTTGCCGAAGAGGAGCGAGGCCGTGCGCGAGGGCGTGGAGTAGGAGATGGCCGAGAGGCCGGTTGTCCGTTCCCGCTCCAGAGACTCGACGGTGTAGAACATCAACAGCAGGCCGAGCAGGATCGAGAGCGTGTTCAAGGATCTGGCCGCGGCCGTGCCCGGCGTGATCAGTAACTCAGTCTGGAGGTGGCCCTGGGCGAGCAGGCTGGTCCCCAGCGTCTGGAGCAGGATCAGCGCACCGAAGAGATAGAGCCCGGGGGAGGACAGGAGGTTCTTGGTCTCCGTGCCGGCCACTGCCAGGATTCCCTGCCCGAGGCCGACTCCGCCTGTGCGCATCCGCAGGTCGGAGAGCGAGCGGGGAAAGGCCACCACCGCGCCACCGGTCTCGCTCCCCGCAGTCACCACCGCGGCCCGCCGGAAACGGAACCATCCCCGGGTGCCGTCGCCCGACGCCTCACCCTGCAGGTGGGCCGCGAGATGCCGATGGGCGAGCACCACCCCCAGGAGGCCTAGACCGAGGAAGGCCAGACGCGAGAGCAGGAACGGCAGGTCGATCCCCACCCGGGCCGTGTTGTAGAACCCGGCCCCCCGGTCGATCTTGATCCAGGTCTCGTTGATCCAGCGGAATCCCGAAGGCTCGACCAGCATCAGCAGGCGGTTGATCCGCGGGTCGAGCCAGGTGGGCGCCCAAGTCCAGAGAAAGAAGACGCACAGCAGCAGGAGGGCGATGGGAAAGAGGAAGACCGTGACCGGCCGCCGCCAGCGCTCGCCCAGGAAGAAGGAGACACCCGTATAGAAGACGAGCGTCGGCAGTCCGAACGCCAGAACCGGCCGCAGGTAGTTCACCAGGTGAAGCGGCCCGCGGATATCCGCCGCTCTCGCGCTCGGCAGCACGTGGCCGAAGAGGATGGCCAGAAGCACGTGGATGGCGACGGCGCCCA
>CAXTNS010000210.1:0-1069 GCA_964245465.1 uncultured Thermoanaerobaculia bacterium | reverse complement strand
GCCAGGAACTTCCCCCATACGTACTCGGAGGGCCGGAGCGGTGTCGAGAGCAGCATGTCGCTGACCCGGGCTTCGTCGTCGGAGACCACGGCCATGCCCGCGGCGATCGAGCCGAAAAAGCCATAGAGCAGCGCCATCAGCGCCATCAGGGCGCGGGCGAAGGCGAACTCGGAGGTGGTCCAGGCCTTGGTGCCACCCACCGTCGAGTCGCCCGAGGCGATCTGCATATGGCCGCTCGACAGCCCCCAGGTCGTGAAGGCCAGCAGGAGGACCAGGAACCAGAAGAGCGGCCGCTTGAAGGTGCGGGCGAACTCCTCGGCAAAGATGACGCGGGTGCGGGCGAGGCTCATGCCGCACCTTGAGCGGCGGCCACCTGAGGCTCCTCCACTGCCGCGCTCTGGACGGAGTCCTGCATGAGAAGGAGGTAGGCATCCTCCAGGCTGGCGGGCACCGGCTCGAAGCCCGCGGGCGCGGTGCCGTCCGGCTGGTAGACGCGCACGCGGTTCTTGCCCTCGACCAGCACGGATTGGATGACGCGGAGGTGCCGGCGGTGGACCTCTTCCATCTCCCCCCGGCCCAGGCGGCCCTCGAAGACCTTGCCGTCGATGGCTTGGCGGGCCTCGGTCGGCGAGGTCTGGGCCACCAGCCGGCCCTTGCGGATCACCGCGAAGCGCGGGCAGAGCACGGCCACGTCCTCCACGATGTGGGTGGAGAGGAGCACGATGCGGTCGGCCGCCAGCTCGGCCAGGATGCGGTAGAAGCGCAGCCGCTCCTCGGGGTCCAGGCCGGCCGTGGGCTCGTCCACGATGATCAGCCGCAGGTCGCCCGCGATGGCCTGGGCGATCCCCAGCCGCTGCCGCATGCCGCCCGAGTAGGTCTTCACCTTGCGCTTCGCGGCCGGCGTCAGGTTGACCCGCTCCAGCAGCTCGGCCACCAGCTTCTTGAGGCCCTCCGGCGCTTCGACCCCCTTGAGCTTGAGGAGGTAAGTGAGCATCTTCTCGCCCGTGAGGTGCGGGTAGAAGCCGAACTCCTGGGGGAGGTAGCCCAGACGCCGCCGGATCCGCTCGGG
>CAXTNS010000209.1:6453-9951 GCA_964245465.1 uncultured Thermoanaerobaculia bacterium | reverse complement strand
GGTGGGGCAGACAGTGCTACGCCCACAGGTCAAACCTACCTTGACAAGGCACTAGTCTGGCGCCAAAAGCAGGGTCATCATGGAGCCTCAAAGGAGCGGCTTGCCGATGCCCTGGGCTGGGATCTCGCGACCCCTTGGGCCGCAAAAACCGAAGGCCGGCTAAACCCGACTCAGGAAAGTTTGTCAGGCCGGCAGGGAGGCCGGCCCTTCCCTGGGACTGCCGGCGTCCCCGCCGGCCTGCTGACTTGAGCTTGGCCTGGCCGATGAGGTCCGAGAGACGGAGCTTCGACACCAGGGGCGAGCCACCGGCCCGCGGCCCGCGTTGCTGGAAAGACTCTTCCGCCCGCAGCACCAAGTCCTGGCCCTACGAGGCCTCCAATCCCCTGCTCCCGCCCGTCCGCCGCGCTCTCCGGGCCTTCTCGAAGGCTGTTTGCAACATTCGCCGGGGTCGAAGGGACGACCGTCAGGGTCTCCAGGGCTCCCGCCGGGGTCTTTGCCTCAGCTCGCGAGCGCACGAGCCGTCCCGCCGGGGCCAGCGCAACGACTCGAAGCCTCTCCTGGTGTCCCAAAGGGGTCTCTATGTGTTGCACCGGCCTCGCGAGTTGTTGAAAAGCCCTCGCGTCGTGTTGCAACGAGGTCTCCAGTTGTTGCAGAGGGCTCGCGAGTTGTGGCAAAGAGGCCGGCGAATGAGGATTCGACCCTCTTGTGGGGTCCCGCGAGGGCTTTGTGTGGATTCGCGAGGTCTTCGGGTGTTGCCAAGCGGCTGGCGGACCGTCGTTGGACGGCTTCGGTTGGGGCGGAGACCCCGGCGGGTGTCCCAGCGCGGCCGGCGGCTGCCCGTTGGGCTCCGGCGGGTGCTGTGCAGAGGCTTCCAGCTCGCGCAAAGAGGCCGGCGGCTCCTCCGGCGGAATCGCCAGGGAAGCTCTCTCCGCTGTCTGGCCTCTGCCCGCTGGCGTTGCCTGGATCGCTTGTGTCTCCTGTTGCCAGCGATTGCAACACAAGGTCGTTTCACCTGCGGCGAGTCGTTGTAGTCTAATGTCATGAAAATCTTGCTCCTTTTCACTCTCGGCGTCCTGGCAGCGACCGCTCCCGGTTTCGGCCAGCAGGAGCAACCGGCGGCTCCGGGGGCTCAGGCTGAGGCTCTGGAGAAGGCTTTCAAGCTCATCGCGGAGGAGAAGCCCAAGCGGGCCAAGGAAGAGCTCGACCGGGCGGCGGCGCTGGCTGGCGGTCCTTGCGGAGAGTGCCTCCTGGGTCTGTCGCACGTCTACGCTTCGCAGAAGAAGTGGGATCTGGCCGTAGACGCCTTGCAGCAGGCCATCCCCCTTCTGAAAACCCCCGGCTTGCAGGCCCGCGCCTACAACCAGCTCGGGCTTGCGAACGCCATGTTGAAAGCTCCGGATCTGGCCAAGGCGGAAGAAGCGTTGCGCCGCGGGGTGGCGCTCGGCGGCCCCTGGGGAACGATGGCGCGCTATAACCTGGCGGAGGTCCTGTTCCGACAGCGGAAAATGGCCGAGGCGGCCCAGGAAGCGCGTGGTTTCCTCAAGGAGGCGGGGCCGCCGCATGGCACGGCCGTTGAGGCCGCGCACGTCCTGCTGTGCCGGGCTCGCACTCACCTGCCGGACGAGCTGTCGCCGGAGCCCGGAGTCGACCCGGAGGCGCTACGGGTTGGCAACGAGGTCCAGCGTCCCGAAATCATCTCCCAGGTGAAGCCGGTGTACACCGAGAAGGCCCGCAGCTCCGGTACGAGAGGAACCGTGATCGTGGAGGCCATCATCGACGAAGAAGGTTGCGTGCGGAACGTCAGGGCGCTCCAGGAGCTGCCCAACGGCCTGACCGAGTCCGCCATGGCTTCGGTCCGCAACTGGGTCTTCTCTCCCGCCACGCTCAACGGTCAACCGGTGAAGGTGTATTACGTGCTGACGGTCAACTTCGACCTCTCCTTCAGTCTGTAGCTTTGGCCTCACCGCCCGGCTCCTTCCCGGGCGGTGTACCATACGCTCCACCATGTCTGAGCCAGCAGTGGATCTTCCTCCTTCTTCTGGAGCCCGTGTGCAGGCCATGCGCCGGGTCCGTGGCGACCTCTATGAGTTGCGGGAGACGCCTTCCGACTCCCGCCTGTGGAACAAAGACCTCGCCCCGACCCGTGTCGAGCAGCGGACCTGGACCACCTACAACATGGCCTCGCTGTGGATCGGGCTCTCGGTCTGCATCCCCACGTACATGCTGGCGGCCGGGCTGATCCAGGGCGGGATGAGCTGGGGGCAGGCCCTGTTCACGATCCTCCTGGGCAACCTCATCGTGCTCGTGCCCATGGTGCTCATCGCCCATCCGGGGACCCGCTACGGGATTCCGTTTCCGGTGCTCGCCCGCGCCTCCTTCGGGACCCGCGGGGCCAACGTGCCGGCGGTCCTGCGCGGGCTGGTCGCCTGCGGGTGGTTCGGCATCCAGACCTGGATCGGCGGCCAGGCGATCCACACCATGCTGCGGACGGCGTTCCCCGGCTGGGAGCGGGTGCCGGGCGCGGTCTGGATCGCGTTCTTCGCCTTCTGGCTCTGGAACATGTACATCGTCGTCCGCGGCAGCAATGCCATCAAGCGGCTGGAGTCGTGGGCCGCGCCGTT
Source organism: uncultured Thermoanaerobaculia bacterium (assembly GCA_964245465.1). Lineage (GTDB taxonomy): Bacteria > Acidobacteriota > Thermoanaerobaculia > Multivoradales > UBA5704 > DATARR01. The sequence goes on along the minus strand of CAXTNS010000209.1, from coordinate 7,330 downwards.
CCTGATCGTGTCGGGCCTCGCTCTCCTGGCCTGGGCCACTCAGAAGGCCGGCGGGTTCGGGCCGATGCTCTCACAGCCGAGCAAGTTCCGGACGACCGGAGAGTTCCTGAGCTTCTTCGTCCCGTCGCTCACGGGCATGGTGGGTTTCTGGGCCACGCTGGCGCTCAACATTCCCGATCTTTCACGGTTTGCCAGGGACCAGAGATCGCAGATCCGGGGCCAGTTCTACGGGTTGCCGACGACGATGACGCTCTTCTCGTTCATCGGCGTGGCCGTGACCTCGGCCTCCGTGCTCATCTTCGGGGAGGCGATCTGGGATCCGGTGGTCCTGCTGTCGCGGCTCAGCAATCCCCTGGTCATCCTGATCTCGCTGTTTGCGCTGCTGATCGCGACCCTCACCACCAACGTGGCCGCCAACGTGGTGGGGCCGGCCAACGACTTCGCCAACTTCTGGCCGTCGCGGATCACTTTCGCCATCGGCGGCATCCTCACAGGCATCCTAGGGATCCTCATCATGCCGTGGCGGCTGCTGTCTGACTATGGCACGTACATCTTCGGCTGGCTGGTGGGGTATTCAGGGTTCCTGGGTCCCCTCGCGGGGATCTTCATCGCGGATTACTGGCTGATCCGCAAGACCCGCCTGTCGCTGGCCGATCTCTATGATTCCAACGGCATCTACGGCCGCTGGAATCCCAAGGCTCTGATCTCGCTCGCGGCCGGGGTCGCCGTGGCGCTGATCGGCCTGATCGTGCCCAGCCTGCGTGTGCTCTACGATTATTCGTGGTTCGTGGGCTTCGGTGTGGCGTTCGCGCTCTACTGGGCGCTGATGAAGGGGACGCCCGCCGTGGATCTGACGGGCGTCCGGGAGTCCTAAAAC
>CAXTNS010000209.1:6050-6443 GCA_964245465.1 uncultured Thermoanaerobaculia bacterium | reverse complement strand
GCTCAAGGGCACGATCTGCTTGGGAGTCGAGGGGCTGCTCCAGGAGAGATGGACCTCGGCTCCGGCCCAGCGCTCGTAGTATTCGAGCTTGATGCTGTACGACTGGCCGGCCTGGAGGGTGATGGGCGTGCTCGCCACCTCGGGGCCGTACTGATCGAACCAGCGGTCGAGCAGCAGGACGCCGTTGACCCAGAGCCTCACACCGTCATCGCCGAAGATCCAGAACGTGTAGGTCTCCGAGCTCGGGGCCTGGATCCTGCCGGTCCAGCGCACGCTGAAGTTGTCGATGTCGACGATGCCGGGAGCCGGGCTGTTCGAGCCCCAGGCGAGGTCGATCGGCCCCTCGACGCGCGTCAGGACGGGCGAGCCGAGGAGATCCGTGTTGCTGAAGTA
>CAXTNS010000209.1:1551-6040 GCA_964245465.1 uncultured Thermoanaerobaculia bacterium | reverse complement strand
CTCCCCGTGAGGCCGCTGCCGGCCGCCGCGGAGGTGAGCCGGAAGTAGTTGAGGTTCGCGATGGCCGGGAAGGGCTGGGAGCCGTTCGAATCCAGCGAGACACGCATCACCTGTTGGCCGGCCGCCAGGTTGACGGTGCGCGAGATCGTCTGCCAGGTGTCCCAGCCGCCGGTGTTCGGCACCTGGATGGGGCCTGTCCGGTCGATGCCGCCGAATTCGACGTGGAAGATGCCGCCGGGGCCGTCGGAGGCCACCCGGGCCTCGAAGGTGTAGGTGCCGGCGGTTGTCACGTTCACGGTGTATTCCATCCATTCCCCAGCCCACGCGTTGGCTGCCACGTAGCCACCGCCAACGTCGCCGCCGGGGGCGATGTCGATGTCGACGTTGGTGCGGTAAGAGCCCCAGCCGTTGCCCGGGTCGGTGTCGTGCCAGGCGACACCGTCCCCGCCGTTATCGAAGTCCTCGGCCTGGATCGTGCCGGGGACCGCGAAGGGCGCGCCGAGAAAGGGGGTCTGCCCCGGCGAGTTGCCGGACTGGTTGACCGTGAAGGTCTGGCCGGCGATGGCCAGGGTGCCGGTGCGCGCCGCCCCGGTATTGGCGGCCACGTTGTAGGTCACCGTGCCGTTGCCCGTGCCGCTCGCTCCGCCCGTGACCGTGAGCCACGACGCGTTGCTCGACGCCGTCCACGAGCAGTTGGAGAACACGGAGACCGTGGCGCCCGTCACCCCGCCGCTCCCGGGCGCGGAGCTGGAGGGCGAAATGGAATTCGAGCAGGTGGCCTGGGTGACGACGGCGATCGAATCGGTGGCCGTCGAGCCGTCGCTGGCGGTGCAGGTCAGCGCGTAGGTACGCGCGGAGTTGATGAGCTCCGTGCGCGAGCCGGAAAGGCCGGTGGCGATCGACGTGCCGTTGCGGGTCAGCGTGCAGGAGCTGGCGAACTGGCTGGTCCAGCTCACGGAGACGTTGGTGCCGCTGGTCACCGCGACCTCGGCGTCGTCGAGGCCGGCCACCTTGAGGTCCGGATAGGGCGTGTCGGTGTTCGAGGTCGTCCCCACGGAGGTGCCGGTGTTGTCGCCCACGCGGTAGCTTCCCGGAATCGAGACCGAGTGCACGGCCGACCGGTTGCTGGTGATCGACTCGATGAAAGTATGGGTCGAGCCGACCGGCAGAGAATCCTTTGGAAAGATTTTTACGCGCCGGACCCTGGCGCTGGCCGCTCCCTGAGCAGGTGGCAGGGCCGGAGTGGTGTAGCTGCCGGGCTTCTGTTTCCACCGCCCCGCGCTCGGCGGCTCGGTGAAGGACAGCGTGAATTTCGGCGGTTTGCTCACGCACTCGCCGTAGGCGAAGTCCCGGTTGACGATCTGCACGTCGTAAGCCCGCTTGCGCACGCTGTCAGGGTCGACCTGGGTGATGCTGAGCTGCGGCGGCCGGCGGCAGGACGGAGGAGGAGGCGCCGACGGGCCGAAGCTCAGGCGAACGATCGCCTTTTTCTTGCCGGGCGCGTATTCCTCGGTACCCAGGAAGAGGACGTGAATCCCGTTGACCGAATCCGAGAATCCCTGCCCGGGCTTGAGAGCGTCGTCGTTGAAGGCTCCATTGGGAACGGTTTCGAAAAGGACCGCATCCACGAAGCCCGCCCCGAGAGAGCTGTTCGACGGCAAAGGGCTCGCGGGCACGTAGCGCAGGAGCACGCCGTCCGCGTTGCTCCCAAAGGGTGCGTCAAAGCCATAGGGCTGCCGGTACTCCACCCAGAGGTTGCCGCCGTAGAACGGCGTCGGCGTCCGCAGGGCCTGGAGTGAAAACCCTTCGCGGAACTCGATGGGATAGATCTCGAAATCCTGGGACGAGCCGGCCGCCACGTCCTGCACGACGGGCGACCAGCCCAGGGCCTGCTTGTGAGAGGCGCCCATGTGCGGGAACTGATTGGTCCCCATGACGTCGAAGAAATCCGCGTACGTTTCGATGCTGGAGCAGGGCTGGCTGGTGGAATACGGATAGCTGAAACATCCACCCGCGTGCAGGGCTCCGAAGTTGTGGCCGAGCTCGTGGATGATCCCGCCCAGGAAGCCGTTGATCCAGGTGTAGGGTCCAGGGACCTGGCCCAGGCCGCCAAACACGCAGGCGTCCGTCTGAGGGAAGATGTGGACGACGTGGTTGAACTGGTTGAAGTCCACGCCTTGGCTGGCCCAATAGGCGCGCGCCTTGTTGCCCCAGTCGTTGTAGTCACAGGGGGAGCTGGTCTCGTCCGAGAGGCGGATCCAGTCGAAGACCGTCACCTCGACGTTGGACACCACGCCGAAGGAAACTTCCTGGTAGTAGCTCCGGACGGTGCTGAATGTGTTGTTCCGCACGGAGGCGGCGGTGAACGGCCGGGTGGCGGGCGAGTCGGCGAAGTCGAGCAGGACCACGGCCACGCGGACGTTGCCGGCCACCTCCGTCTGGAAATCCGACAGGACCTCGACGTCGCCGCTACGGCAGAGGAACAGCGGCTGGCCCTGGACCTTGCGGGCTTTCATCTTCACCCGGGCGCCGAGCTGGCCGGGACGGAGGCCGTCTTCGATCAGGACCTCGAAACGATTTCCATCGTCGGTCGTGAGATAGAACCGGGTGTCCGAAGCGTGTTTCTCGAAGTCGTCGGCGACTTCGGCCGAGAGAGTTCCGATCAGCTCCTTCGAGGGCTCGAAGCGCAGCGGCCGTTCGGGTTGCGCCCGCGCAACGAGTGTCAGGGCGAGCAGTACCAGCACAAAGAGGGGAATCGCGGCTCTCTTCATGATCGTCTCCTTTCCGCCCTAGTATGGAAAGCGGAAGCGGAGACGTCGTCCGCCGGGGGGTGGAGCCGGATCTCTAACTTTTGATAGATCAGTCTCGTCGAACGATGCCACGCCGCAGGGCCTGGGTGGCGGCCTGGGTGCGGTCCTCGACGCCGAGCTTGGAGAGGATGCGGTTGACGTGGGTCTTGATGGTGCCCTCGCCAATGCCGAGCAGGGAGGCGATCCGTTTGTTCGCCTTGCCGGCGACGATCAGGCCCAGCACTTCGAGCTCGCGGCGGGTCAGCTCGGAATGCTCGAAGTGCTGGGCCAGCCGCTCCGCCACGGCGGCCGGCAGCGGGCGCCCGCCGGCGGCCACGGCGCGCAGGGTCGACAGCAGCTCCTCGTGCGAGGCGCTCTTGAGCAGGTAGGACCGGGCGCCGGCCTGGAGCGCGCGGTAGACGTCCTCGTCGCCGTCGAAGACGGTGAGCACCACGACGCGCGCCTGGGGATGGCGCCGGCGGATCTCCGCCGTGGCGTCGACACCCCCTTTCCCGGGCATGCGCAGATCCATCAGCGTGAGATCGGGCCGGTGGCGGTCGAAGAGCTCGACCGCCTGCTCGCCGTCGCCCGCCTCGGCCACGACGGCCATGTCGGGCTGTCGGCCGAGGATTGCCCGCAGGCCCTCGCGCACGATGGCGTGGTCGTCGGCGATCAGCACGCGCAGGGGTGACTGTGGGTGCGGGATCATGACAGGCCCTCCAGCGGCACCTCGGCGCGGACGCGAGTGCCGGCGCCCGGCCGGCTGTCGACGCTCAAGGAGCCGCGCAACTGGCGTGCCCGTTCGCTCATGCCGGCGAGGCCGAAGTGCCCCTCGCGCCTATGGGCCAGGTCATGAGCCAGGTCCTCCATGGAAAAGCCCGCGCCGTCGTCCTCGACGACCAGGAGAACCCGCCCGTGCTCGAAGCGGAGCTGGACCCGCACGTGCTCCGCCTTGCCGTGGCGGATGGCATTGGCCACCGCCTCCTGGCCGATGCGCAGCAGGTGGCTTTCCACCGCCGCCGGCAGAGGCTGCTCGCGCCCGGCCACGGCCACCGCTACCTGAGAACCGTTGAGGCCCGTGAAGGGCTCGCCCAGCCGGCTCAAGGCACCGGCCAGGCCCTCGGAATTGCTCTCCTCCCGCAGGTCCCACACCAGGCGCCGCGAGGTCTCCAAGCTCTCTTTCACCAGGTCGCGGGCGCGGCGAAGGTGGTCGCGCGCAGAATCCGTGTCTTCCGTGAGCACCTGCTGAGTGCCCTCGATCTGCAGGGCCAGACCCGCCAGGTTCTGCGCCAGCGTGTCGTGGAGCTCACCGGCGATGCGTCCCCGCTCGGCGAGGATGCCCTCGAAACGAAGGCGCACCTGCCGCATGTGCCACCGGTACGCGGCCCACGCCGCGAGGGCTGCCGTGAGAGCCGAGAGCACGAAGAACGCGGGCGTCTGGTAGAAGCGCGGTCGCAGTTCGAAGGCGAGGCGGGCGCCGTCCCGGCTCCAGACGCCGTCGGCGTTGGCGGCCAGCACGTGGAAGCGGTAGTCCCCGGGAGGCAGGTTGGTGTAGACCGCCGTCCGCCGGTTGCCCATCTCCACCCAGTCGCGGTCGAAGCCTTCGAGCTTGACGCGGAAACGTACCCGCTCAGGGGCCAGGAAGGTGGGGGCGGTGTAGGCGATCTCCACGCGCCGGCTGCCCGGCGCCAGACGCAGGC
>CAXTNS010000209.1:0-1541 GCA_964245465.1 uncultured Thermoanaerobaculia bacterium | reverse complement strand
CGGCGATCCGGACCGGCTCGCCGTTCACCAGGACCTGCTCGACCTGGACCGGCGGCGAAATGCGGTTGAGGGCGAGACGGCGGGGGTCGAGGACCGCCGCCCCGCCCAGCGTCGCGAACCACAGCCGGCCGTCTTTGGCGCGGAGGGCCGAGGGCTGGCCGGCGTCCACGCTCTCGGCGTTCCGCAGGCCGTCGGCCGCGTCGTACACGGCGGGGGTGACGGAGTCGCGCCGGCCCGCCATCAGGTCCAGGATCTGGGCTTTCTCAACCCGCGAGATGCCGCGGCTGGAGGTCAGCCAGAGGGCTCCCAGGCCATCGTCGACGATCTGCAGGATCACGTCGTCGAACAGGCCGTGGCGGGTCGTGAGGACGTGGACCCGCCCCTCGCGCAGGACGTTGAGCCCGCCGCCGTTGGTGCCGATCCAAAGAGTGCCGTCGGGGTCCTGATGCAGGGCGTAGACGTCGATCTCGGAAAGGCCCTGGTCGGGACCGTAGACGGTGAAGCGGCCGTCCTGGAAGTGCATCAGGCCGCCGCCGCCGGCGCCGATCCACAGGCCGCCCTGGAGGTCCGGCTCCAGGACGTTCAGGTTCTCGCACGACATCCCGTCCTCGGCGGTGAAGACCTTGAGCCGCCCGTCGGCCGACAGGCGTGCGAGCCCGACGTCCGTGGCCATCCAGAGGTTCCCCCGCGGGTCTTCCCACAGGGAGGCGATGTAGGCGTGGAAGAGCTGCCCGCCCGGCGCGAGCGGCACGAATTTTCCGGATTTGAATTGGTGGAGCCCGTCGGTGGTGCCCACCCAGACCGTGCCGCGGTGGTCTTCGAAAAGAGCGGTGACGATGGAGACCACCAGACCGTCCCGCTCGGTCCAGGTGGTCGTCCTTCCCCCTTCGAGACGGGTGAGACCCCGCTTGGTGCCGAACCAGAAGGCACCCCGGCGGTCTTCCAGGAGGGCGAGCACCGTGTCGTCCACCAAGCCTTCGGGCCGGCCGAAGACGGTGAACCGGCCGTCCCGCAGGCGTTCGAGCCCGCCGCTCTCCGTACCGATCCAGAGGCTCCCTTCATGGTCCACCAGGAGGACCCGCACCACCGAATCCGCCAGGCCTTCAGCCATCCCCATGTGGCTGAACGTACCGTCATGAAAGCGGGCCAGCCCGTTCCGCGTGGCCAGCCAGAGCACGCCGGCGCCGTCGAAAGCCAGCGAATCCACGCTGGGGTGGGGCAGGCCGTCCGCCGTGGTGTAGAGCCGGAAGCGGCCGGACTGGTAACCGGACTGGTAGTGGGAGAGGCCCCGGATGCCGCCGATCCAGAGGCTGCCGTCCGGGGCGAGGGCGAAGGAGGTGATGGTGCCCTCGGGTAGCCCGGGCCGGCCCGCGAAGCTCTCGATTTTTCCGTTGGACAGCCGGGCGAGCCCGCCCTTGGCGCCGATCCAGAGCGTGCCGTCCCGGTCCTCCTGGAGCGCCCAGACCGTCCTGCTGGGCAGCCCGGCCTCCGCGCTGTAGAGGACGGGCTTGCCCTTCCCCATGCGGACCACCCCATAGCCC